>JALOMD010000741.1 GCA_025455595.1 Cytophagales bacterium
AACCGCTGCGAGGCGGCCGTGCCGGAAGGGTAGGGGAATAGGAACAGGACGCGCAATGGGTTTCAGAAACGATTCGGGGCGAAGTTAATGCAAAGTCGTCAGTGGCAAGTCGTAAGTGCTAAGTGGTCAGTAAAAATGTCATCACAAACGGCTGGTTGCAAGGGATTTGCATTGGTTTTTGTGGCCGAAAACAATCGGAACTTAGGCAAAGCCGCGACAAACCGGTGCATCTTTGGCAGCCTTGGTGTTTTTCGTTAAATTTCGCAACAATCACATCAAACAACGCCATGAATCAGACACTTGAACACCGAAAACTTTCGATTATAGAATCATTGGCCGAAGTACAGGATGAAAGCATTGTCCGACAAATTGAAAATTTGATTTCCCCATCGGTTGACTTTTGGGACGAGACACCTGAAAAAGAACAAAATCTCATCAAACTGGGCATAGAGCAACTTCAAGACGGGCATCGAATGGAATACAGTGCTTTTCTGCAAAATTACTTTGAAGCAAAACGTGCATCCAAAGAATGAAAATATACTTTTCGCCGTTGGCCCAACAGCAACTGGCCGCACTATTGGATTATTTGGGAGAGAACTGGCCGCCCAAGGTGCAAGAGAATTTTTAAACAAACTGGATGCTTCCCTTTCTGTCATAGTTGCGCAGCCCGAGGCTTTTCCAGCCTCTCGAAAAATGCCGGGTTTGCGTCGTTGTGTGGTTACGCCCCAAACCATCCTCTATTACCGCATTCGGCAAAATGAAATCGAAGTCATTGCCCTCAGCGATGCCCGCCAAGAGAGGTGACAGACTTTGCCCGCACCTTTCAAATTTCCTTACCTTTGAGGCAAATTGCAGCGGATGGTTCGGCACGCAGCCAACCAGTCGCCGCATTGCAACATTTACCAACACGCCGCCGAGCAACTGCGGACACTGCTCAACATCCCGCCTAACCGCGCCATTCTTTTCACCGGCTCTGCCACGGAGGTGTGGGAACGCCTCCTGCAAAATTGCGCCGAGTCCGAAAGCACGCATTTCGTGAACGGCTCGTTTTCCAAGCGTTTCTGCGAATTCGCCACCGAACTCGGCAAGAAGACGCAGGTTTTCAACGCGCCGTTCGGCGAAGGATTCGACGTAGGCCAGTGCGCCGTGGCCGAAACTTCGGAGGTTATCTGCCTGACACACAACGAAACCAGTTCGGGTGTTTCCATGCCCGTGGCCGACATTCATTCTTTCAAGAAAAATTACCCAAGTAAGATTGTCGCCGTTGACATGGTTTCGTCGGCTCCGTACCCCGACTTGGACTGGAACTTGGTGGATACGGCTTTTTTCTCGGTGCAAAAAGGCTTCGGCCTGCCCGCCGGGCTGGGTGTTTGGGTAGCCAACGAGGCTTGTCTGCGCAAAGCCGAAGCCCTGAAAGCCAAGGGTTTGTACATCGGGACGCACCACAGCCTGCCGTCTTTGTGGAAAAGCAGCCTGAACCACGAAACCCCGGCCACGCCCAACGTGCTGGGCATCTATCTGCTCGGCAAGGTGGCCGAGGACATGAACCGCATCGGCGTTGCGGCCATCCGGCGCGAAACGGAAGCGAAGGCAGCTGTTTTGTACAACTTTTTGGAAACCAGCACGTTATATAAACCTACAGTGCAGAATCCGGCCCATCGTTCGCAAACGGTAGTAGTGGCTGATGTAGCCGATGCACCGGCCAAAATAGCCTTGCTGAAAGAACACGGACTGGTGATTGGCAGCGGATACGGCACCCACAAAGAGACGCAGGTACGGATCGCCAACTTTCCGGCCACTACAATGGCCCAGATCGAACAGTTGCTACACCTGCTGTGAGCTACTTTGCGCCCAAACAAACAGCCTGAATCGAAAAAAAACGTGCAAAATTGACCTTTTGCGCCTCAAAAAGTACGGAAGAAACCTGCCAAAACGGTTCCAAACCCGGTTACCTCCTTGTACTTTTTTGATGTTTACCGATTTTTCGCGTATTTATGCGTCTGAATATCAGTTTGTTCACGTAAATAGACATGTCAATGCAACCCGATCAGGACTACAATCAGCAGCAGGATGAGAACACCGGTGAGTTCCGACACTACGACTACGATTTTCCGTCCGGCGACGAAACCGGAGCCAAATACAACCCGGACGAAGAACCGATCAGCGAGCCAGAAGCCAACGTGGACGTGTTGATGGACGAGAACGAAGACCTGCGCAAACAAAACGACCAACTCAAGTCTTCTTTGGGCGTATGGCGCGGCCTGGGTATTGTGTTCGGCCTTTTGTCGCTGCTGGGTATCGGTTACGTCTTCTACTCGCATTTTAGTGCGCCTTTGTTTGGGCCGGTTGCCCGCGAACACGAGGCGTTTCTTTCCCAAACCGACGAACTCAAGAAATTCAAGAACAAAGCCGACACGCTGCAAAAAGCCAACGACTTGCTGGTGGAACAACAGCCCGAAATCGAAGACGGCGTGTTTTTTGAAGTGCAACTCGGTGCGTTTCAGGACTTTAACCTCGACCAATACCAAGCCGACCTTGTGGCCCTGCGCCAAGAAGGCGATGCCACCCGCAAGTTCACCTTCGGCCGCTTCCGTGACTACGCCAACGCCGAGAAACTCAAGACCGACCTCCAACGCATGGGTGTGAGCGGCGCGTTTGTGGTGGCTCGCGTCAACGGCCAGCGTGTCGAAGACATCCAAGCTGCCATCAAGCAAAGCAAGAATCGCTAACGCGTTTACCGTTTACCGTTTACCGTTTACCGTTTACCGTTTACCGTTTACCGTTTACCGTTTACCGTTTACCGTTTACCGTTTACCGTTTACCGTTTACC
>JALOMD010000082.1 GCA_025455595.1 Cytophagales bacterium
GAACGCGGAAGAGCAAAAATACGGTTTCCCGCTCGCCAACTGGAACGTGTATGACCGCACCCACGGCCGCACCCGCCTGATCATGTGGCCCGGCTTCAATGCAGGGATACGGTTTTAGACGAATGCGGAAGCATGGAAGCCGTTTTGAGCAAAAATTGCCCAAAACGCTCTTGTCAAAACTGTGATTTTCAAAATGATTCACGTGATTGTCATGATTGAAATCCTGTAATCCTGTCTAAGAAACACCGTTCGGGCTACTGGTCAGCCTGATCACCCACCACGATTTCCTAAACCGAAAAAAACTTCCCACAAAGGGAGGCTGGGAAAAACTTGCCTTTCCGAAACAAAGAACAACTCCAAACTACTGCAACTATGAAAACTTTCGTAATCGGCTGCCTTTGTTGCCTCGGCCTGTCTCTTGCGGTTTCCGCTCAGCCCAACTTGGCAATGGCCCACTGCCCGAGGGCCGCCGCCGAAACCGCCGATGCCATCCTCGGCGACTGGCTGGACGACAAGCAGACCGTTCGCATCCGCGTCTATCGCGAACACGGGCAGTACCACGCCAAAATCGTGTGGCTCAAGGATGCTTCCATTGCCCCGGCGGGCACCCAAGTGCTGCGCAACCTGCGCCACGACCCGGCAGGCAAGTGGAAACCGTCAGTTTCACCCGCGTCCATCTGAGTTCTTGACGATGGCGTTTTGGGCAAAAATTGCCTAAAACGCTTATCGGAAATCCTTGTGGGTTTCGGCACAGGCTGAGGCATGTGCTACACGCTGAATTCTGGATTCACAATTCTGAATTAAATCCTCTACAACTATGCAACTCTTGAATTTGCCCCTGCAACCGGGGGCCTTGCCGCCTATTGTCTTGTACGCCGCGCCGGTGATTGCCTTGACCGTGGCCGCCGAGTGGGGCCTCAGTGTCCGTGAAAGCAAAGACCTGTACAACCGCCGCGATTTCATATCGTCGGTGTGGATAGGGCTGGGAAACTTGGCTTCCACTGCCGCCACCAAAACCATCGTTTTCGCGGCCTTGCTGTACGTCCACAGCCGACTGGCGTGGCACGTTCCGGCCACGTGGTGGTCGGTGGTGCTGTGCTGGGCGGGCTTTGACTTCTGCTGCTACTGGGCGCACCGCATTGCCCACGAGCAGCGGTTTTGGTGGGCCACGCACGTCACGCACCACTCGGCCGAAAGCTTCAACCTTGTGGTGTCGTTCCGGCAGTCGTGGGTGCAGCAAATCAAGCTGGTGTTTTTTGTGCCGGTATTGCTGTGCGGCTTTCATCCGGTGGTGTTCTACGTGGTCAGCCAAGTGTCGTTGCTGTACCAGTTCTGGACGCACGCGGGCATGGTGGGCAAGCTGCATCCGTGGATGGAATATATGTTCGTCACGCCGTCGCACCACCGTGTGCATCACGGCAAAAACCCTCGCTACTTGGACAAGAACTACGGCGCGTGCCTCATCGTGTGGGACAGGCTGTTCGGCACTTTCCAAGCCGAGGACGAAACGCCCGTTTACGGCATCACGCATCCGGTTGCGTCGCAAAATCCGGTCTATCTGGTCTTTCACGAGTACGCCAGCCTGTGGCATGACCTTCGCCAAACCCGTTCGCTGCGGGCGGCGTGGCGGTGCTTGTTCGGAAGGCCGTAGCCCCACCCCGGCCCTCCGCACAAGGCCGGCCCACCAAACTCTCGTTTGGTGTCCTCCAAGGGGAGGGGGAAAAGCAGGCGGTGGCAGTAAGCAGGCAAAAGAGGCGTTTTGGGCAAAAATTGCCTAAAACGCCGAAGACAAATCAACCACCGACCATTTAACTATTAAACAAAACAATTGACAATCAACCCCATGAAGACTATCGCACTTTGCCTCACGCTGTTTCTTGTTTCCATGCAACTTGTAGTCGGGCAGTCGCCGACGCAGACGGTTCGCGGGACGGTGAAAGACAACGCCGCCCAAACGGCCATTCCCGGTGCCACGGTGGTTATCGTCGGCACCAATCCGATACGTGGCACCAGCACCGATGCCGAAGGCAACTTCCGGTTGGAAAACGTGCCGGTCGGTCGGCACACGTTGAAAATCACTTCGGTCGGTTACGAAGACCAAATGGTTTCCGAATTGCTCGTCGGGTCGGGTAAGGAAGTCGTGATTACCGTCGGCCTCACCGAGTCGCTGGTGCAAATGCAGGAAATCGTGATTTCGGCCGCCGAGCAGGAAAAAGGCACGCCGCGCAACGAAATGACCATGCTCAGTGCCCGCTCCATTTCGGTTGACGAAACCAAGCGGTACGCGGCCAGCGTCAACGACCCGGCGCGGGCGGCGTTGTCGTTCGCCGGGGTTTCGACCAACAACGACAGCAACAACGGCATCGTGATTCGCGGGAACTCGCCGCGCGGCTTGCTGTGGCGGCTGGAAGGCGTGGAAGTGCCCAACCCGAACCACTTCGGCGAGGAGGGGGCTTCGTCGGGTGGCATTAGCATCCTGAGTGTCAACATGTTGGACAACTCCGATTTCCTGACCGGAGCTTTCCCCGCCGAGTACGGCAACGCACTTTCGGGTGTGTTTGACATCAAGCTGCGGCGCGGCAACAATGAAAAACGCGAATATGCCGCGCAAATCGGCGTATTGGGCGTGGACTTTGCCGCCGAAGGGCCGTTCCGCAAGAACGGCAAGGCTTCGTACTTGGTCAACTACCGGTATTCCACGTTGGGCATCCTGTCCGAACTTGGCGTTGACCTCGGTGCCGGTGCCGCGCCTGACTTCCAAGACTTGTCGTTCAAACTGCATTTCCCCACCAAAAAAGCGGGTACGTTCTCGTTCTGGGGCATCGGCGGGTTGAGCCGCCAACTGCGCGAAGCCGCGAAGGATTCCACGCAGTGGAAAGACTGGCAGAGTCGCCGCGAAGACCAGTTTGTCTCGAACATGGGAGCCGTCGGCCTGACGCATTTCTACTACCTCACGCCCAACTCGTATCTGGAATCCGTTTTGTCTTTTTCCGGGAGAACCTCCGCCTACCGCCGCGATTCGCTGAACCGAGAAATACGGCCCGTGCGGGAATACAACGAAGACTTTACCAATACGTCTTGGCGGCTGTCAACGCTGTACAACCACAAGTTCGACGCACACCACACGCTGCGTGCCGGGCTGATTGTCAGTCAGTTGGACTTCGACTTGTTCGCGGAAGGCTTTCAGACGACAGACAGCGTGAAAAGGTTCACCCGCTTCATGTCGAACGGCGGCGGCACGCAGACCGGACAAGCTTACGTGCAATGGAAGTACCGCATTTCCGAACGCCTGACGCTGAACACGGGGATGCACGCATTGTACTTAGCCCTGAACGGCAGCACTTCGTGGGAGCCACGGGCCGGGCTGAAATGGCAGTTTGCCCCCAAGCAGTCGCTGGCGGTTGGGGCGGGCCTGCACAGCCGCTACGAGGCCATGTCCACGTATTTCGCCGAGCAGCGGCTGCCCGACGGCCGGGTGGTGTCGCCCAACAAAAACCTGAACTTCACCAAAGCCCGCCACGCGGTCATCTCCTACGAAAACCAGTTGCGCAGCGACATGCGGCTGAAAATGGAGGCGTATTACCAACACCTGTACAACGTACCGATTGAGCCGGGCCGCAGCACGTTGTCGGCTTTGAATTTCCAAGGCGGCTTCACCACCGACAGCCTCGTGAACCGAGGCACCGGCCGCAACTACGGATTAGAAATCACGCTGGAAAAATTCTTTACCAATAACTATTACTTCCTGATTACCAGCTCGTTGTACAACTCTTTTTACACCGGTTCGGACGGTGTGGAGCGGAACACCCGTTACAACGGCAACTTTGTGAACAACGCTACCTTCGGCAAGGAGTTTCCGGTGGGGCGCAACAAGTCGAACATCATTGGGGTGAACCTGCGGCTGTTGTGGGCGGGCGGCAACCGCTACACACCCGTGGATTTGGAGAAGTCACGCGAGCGGGGCGAAGGTGTGGATCGGGAAGACCAAGCGTTTGCCATCCGTGCCTCCGACTATTTCCGAACCGACTTGCGGGTGAGTTACCGCAAAAACCGCCCACGGGCATCCTACACGTTGTCGCTTGACATTCAGAATGTTACCAACCGGCAAAACGTGTTCGGGCAGTTCTACGACCCCAGCATCGGCAACATCCAGACCTATTACCAAGTCGGCCTGATCCCGATACTGAACTATCGGATTGAGTTTTAGGACAGATTTCAGAGGTCAGAAGTCAGAGGGTGCCGTTTTGGGCAAAAAATGATTGAAACGCTCGGACGCGGGTATAAAACCCGCCGCTACGAATGAAGAAAATGTGCCAAATCCGTAGCGAGGGGTTTTATACCCCTCGCGGCAGCAACAGCCGTTTTGAGCAATTTTTGACCAAAATACCGACATGCAAACATTTGATAGCCAGCTATTTATCAACTCGTCATTTTAAACAACCACACATCACTAACCCAATTCCCAACCATGAAATCTTTCGTAAATTTCCTCTTTAAAACAACTAAAACTATGAAAACAAACATCACTTCAAGAAACGCTTTTCGTGCTGCCGGTCGGCGCGGCGTTGCGGTGGCCGCAGGCTTGTTGGTACTTGCCGCCACTGGTTGCGACTACGTGCGCGGCAAGGGCGACACGCTTTCCAAGACGCGTACCGTAGGCGGTTTCACCGAAATCGAAACGAGAGGCAGCGCAACCGTGTACCTGACCCAAGGAGCAGCCGAACCCATCCGGCTGGAAGGACAGGACAACATCCTTGACGTATTCGAGACTTTTGTCCACAACGACAAATTGATCCTCCGTGTGAAACCCGGCGTGGTGCTGGGCCGCCACGAGACGGTGCGGGTATATGTGACCAACCCGACGCTGCGGGCGGTGCGGGTCAGTGGTTCGTCGGATGTGGTGGGGCAAGGCGTTTGGGACGTGGACGATTTCCACGCGGAAATATCCGGTTCGGGCAAGCTGGAAATGGCCTTGCGTGATGCCGAAGACGTGGACACCGACATTTCAGGTTCGGGCAACATCTTCCTGCGCGGCAACAGCCTCACCGCCGACGTGGACGTGTCAGGCTCTGGCAACGTGCGGGCTTTTGACCTGACCACCAATGATGCCAATGTACGCATCAGCGGCAGCGGCAACTGCGAAATGACAGTGCAGCAGAAACTGACAGCCCGCATCAGCGGCAGTGGCAACGTCCGCTACAGAGGCCGCCCCGCCGTTGACAGCCGCGTCACCGGTTCAGGCCGCGTGGTCACGGCTGAGGTGGGATGAATCGTGGGCGTAGTCCGGGTCGTGCCACGGCTATCTTTCCCTTCCAAATCGAAAACTTTTTACGCGGCGTTTTGGGTATTTTTTGCTTAAAACGCCGTTTTTTCTTTTGGGGTGATGCAACCATCGGGCGGTTTTTAGTGTCCTTAATTTTGGAAACCGACACGTTCAATCCGAAACCTGAATTGTCCATGAAACCGTCTCTGTGCTCCCTGCTTCTGTTTGTCGCGTTGCTGAACATGGCTTTCGATTGCAGCGACAAAGACGAAAACAATCTGCCCGCCGAGGTACGTTACCGCTTGCTCAACGAGCAAGGCGAAGAAACGACCCGATTTCGAGAAGGAGAGAATGTCACCTTCAGCCTGGTGATAAGCAACAGGTCTGAACAGACAATCAACATTTACGGCTTTCCTTTTGCCGATGTTGGAACTGTTCGCCGCTTGGATATGCATTCGTCCGAGTCAGGCATGATGGGAAAACCGCACAGTGGCTTTAAATGTACTTACGACAACAACCCTTTCATCTTCCTGCCTCGCAGCACGCATGACGTTCGGATTTCTTGGATTCCTAAATCAACTGATGCACTCGGGGTTTTTTGCATTGTCCAGAAAAACAGTCCATTGCCAAAAGGCCGATACCGCACCGAGTTCAGCACGCCAATCAGCTTCTCAATTGACGGAGGCGATATGCAGACAACCGACCCTTACAGGTTTTCAATTGACTTTGAAATCAAATAGCTAAACAGAGATGTTTTGGGCAAAAAATGCCCAAAATGCCGTGGTGCATCGGTTCCACCGGGCGATACCCGGTGCTGTGTTATTACGCCCTTTCAGGGCTAACCGCCGTTTTGGGCATTTTTTGCCTAAAACGCTTTTCACTCCTTTTCCGCATTCCCCACTCCGCATTTAGTCAAACCCTATCTTCAACCGGAAGCCCGTTTGCACGTATCGGCCGTCTTGGAAAGTGGCCACCACCTCGGCACCGAAAAGCTTGAGCAGCCCGGCGAACCCGTAACCCGCTTCGTAGAGCGTGGTGCGGTCGGTGTACAAGGCGTTGACGAACAGTTTCTCTTGGATGCCGTAGAGCCGCAGGGCCGTGAACTGCGTGAACAGCAGGCGCGGCGGCTGCCAGTCGGCGTGGGCTTGCAGGTAGTTGTTCGTGGTGGAGTAGCGGTAATAGTCCAGCAGCCGGAAACGGTCGAGGCCGTCGGGCTGGAACAGCGTCTGGTTGCCGTTGAAGTGCTTGAAATCCATCAGGTACTGCGGCTTGTCGGGGCCGTAGAACGTGCCGCCGCGCAGCAAGTAGCGAAACTCACCTTTCAGCAGCGTGAACGCGTCGGCCACCGAAAGCTCCAGTTGGTTGAAACGCACGTCGCCGAAGCCCGACCGATTGCGCAGCGTGAACACCGGCGAATTGTTGTTGATGATGTAGCGGCGGCCGTTGTAAATGCCCGCTTTGGCAAAGGGCCGGTAAGTGAAAGACGTGTTCCAAATCCAAGCGTTGTGCGTCGGGAATGGTAAGATGGACAAACCACCGCCGTTTGCCTCAAGGTTCGTCGGGTCGTTGGGGGTAAAGGCTCGGTCGTCGAGGTCGCGCCAGCCGCGTTCCACATTGTTCACCAAATGCTGCCGTCGCTCAAACGACAGCGAGGTAGCCAGCGAGAACTTTTCCGTGAACCGGCGGCTCCACTGGGCCGTGGCGTACGTTTTCTCATAGATTTTCATCCAATTACGCTCCCAAAGCAACGTACTGAACGTGTTGATTGCCTCCGGAATCGGATTGTCGGGGTTGAACTGAAACACATTGCGCCCCGCCGAAAAACTCACCGACTGGTTGGCATTGCCCCGGAAAAAAGCCAGCCCGCCGTTGAGCCGCTGCCGCGCGAACGAATACCGTGCGTTGCCCTCCAGGCTCCAACGGCGGTTTTCGGCCAAGCGTTGCGTGTACCGCAGGCGGCTGCGCAGCACGTAGCCCTCCACAGTGTTGAAAAAGCCCAAGTTCTGCATCGCAAAATACTCCATGTCGTTGAAGTTCAGCAGCGGCGAGTCGAAGGTGAGGCTGCGCGGATGGCCTTCGTTTTCGGTGGGTTTGCCGTAATTGTACGTATGCCCGAAAAACAGGTGTTTTGGGCGAAAATTCGGCAAATTCTTCACCGAATCGCGTTTGATTTTCTCTTCGTTGGCTTTGTAAATGCTGTCGGCCTGCTTGTAACCCTTCACTTCGATGTCGGTGAGCGGCACTTGGCGTTCGTTGTCCCAAAACGCCGTCGGCTGCTTGCGGGCCAGCGAATCTATCTTGAAAGCATAGTCGCGCACCACCGCCACGTCTTCGCCGCGTGCCTTGCGTTCGGTGCGGTCTTCCTTTTCCATTTCGCGCGTCAGTTGGCGCAACTGCTTGCGGGTCAATTCTTTCTGTTGCAGGGCCGTTTCGGTGGAAATGGACTGCTTCTTGACTTCAGCGGCTTTTTCGCGGTCGGTTTTCTCGTCAATCACCACGGGCTTTTGGTGGTAGCGCGGATTCACTTTCAGTTGGTAGTTGCGCACCGAAGTCACATAGCGGGCCTCGCCTTCCACGCCGAAAACCTTGGCATACACCTTGATTTCCGACTGCACGGGCATCCACACTTCTTGCGTGGGCGTGTAAATCTGTTGCAACTGGTAGCGGATGCCGTTTTCGTCGGTGAAGTCGAAGCGGTAGCTGTGGATGCTCCAGAGTTGGTCCACGATGTAGAGCGAGCCGCTCACCACGTCGGTTCCCTTGCGGCGCGGCGTAATGCGGATGCGGTTGATCCACCGGCCGTTTTCCTCGAAGCCGCCTTCGTAGGTGAAGCGGTAGTAACCAAACGCCTTGGGCGAAAGCGGCATGGCCATGCCCACGAAATCAGGCCGGTAGATGTTCAGTTGCGCAAAGTTGATGGACGGCTGGGTGCCGGGCGGCAGGTTGGAGCGAATGGAAAGGGCTTTTTCCTTGACTACGTTGGGCTGTCGGAACGACACCTCGTTGATGGACTCCAGCACGTAGGTGGTGCCCATCTGGATGTTGTTTTTCTTGAGTTGGCCGCGCAGCAGAAACGGCACGTCCAGCACCCGAAAAGTGCCCTTCACATAGGTGCGGGCCGTCCACGAATCCACCTCCAAGGCATGGAACCGCGCCATGCTGATGGTCTTGCGCATGATGGCGTAGGCCGGGTCTTCGCCGTCCGAGCCGACTTTGACTTCGTTGAGTTGTACTACGGCCTCTTCCATCTGCACGTCCAGCGTCACAAAATCATCGGCCACGGTCACGGTTTTGGTCAGCACTTTGAAGCCGAGGTACTGGAACTGCAACACGTAAGTGCCCGGCTGGAGGGAGATTTCGTAGCGACCCTCTTCGTTGGCCATGGTGCCCATGCCGGTTTCTTTCACCAGCACCGAGGCATAGGGCATGGTTTCGCCTTTGGCAGTGGTGACTTTGCCCCGCACGCCGCCTGCAAAAGCGGTGTAGAAAACGAGAAAAAACGCCCAAAACGCCGTTGTCCCCCGGCTGAAGCCGGGGGCAAAACGCGACAAGTCGGCTAAAGCCGACTCCGGTTCAGTCCCCTTTGGAGATTTTTCACTTCTTGCCCTTGACTTTAGCCGGGGTATGCGATGCCATCCCATATTTTTCCGCAAAAATTTCTGCTTCCTGTGTGTAACTAACGTTTTGGTGGTGCTTTTCTTGATTCCTGATGTAGTTTCTGACTTTTTCTAATTGCGATTCACTCACAGACACCGCAAAATAATCATTCTGCCACTGAAATTTTGTTGCTATTTCGTATTGTCCATTTAACCAGTAAGACGATTCGCCTTTGATCGACTGGATGACATCGGCGATGTTTTGTTTGGCTGTCAGGGCTAACAGACAGTGAACATGCTCTTCGTAACCGTTTATTTCGTCTAAAAAGGATAGATTTCAGTTTGGTCTGTTCCTTGATATGCTCAAAAAGGACGTAGCGAATCTCTTCTTTCAAAACAGGTTCACGGTTTTTTGTAGCGAAGACCACATGTACCCATATTCTGACGAACGGCATGGCGAGTAATGCTGTGTTTGTTGTTGACCGTTGTCCCCCGGCTGAAGCCGGGGGGCAAGAGGTGAAAAGTGCCCAAAGAGGACTGAACCGGAGTCGGCTTTAGCCGACTTGTCGCGTTTTGCCCCCGGCTTCAGCCGGGGGACAACGGCGTTTTAGGCAAATTTTGCTAAAACGCCAGCCTATTGTCTTGACCGAGCCTATGCTTCCGGTCAGACGCATAGCGTACAGACCTGCTTACAAAAGCGTCCCGACAAGTCGGGATTGCCCAAAACGCCTCTTCGATTCTGAATTCATAATTCTGAATTGAAATCGTACTTCAAGACGTTTGTTGCAGCATCGTCAGGCGGCGATACACGCTGGTTTCGCGTTCCAGCAAGTCCTGGTGGTGGCCGCGTTCCACGATTCGCCCTTCCTGCACCACCAGAATTTCGTCGGCTTCCTGGATGGTGCTGAGGCGGTGGGCAATCACCAACGCCGTGCGGCCTTGCATCAGCTTGCCGAGGGCATCCTGCACCAGCCGCTCGCTTTCCGTATCCAACGCCGAGGTGGCCTCGTCCAGTATCAGGACGGGCGGATTCTTGAACACCGCCCGCGCAATGCTGAGTCGCTGCCGCTGCCCGCCCGACAGCTTGCCGCCCCGGTCGCCGATCATGGTTTGGTAGCCGTGTTCGGTGGCCGTGATGAAGTCGTGGGCGTTGGCGATTTTGGCCGCCCGCACCACATCCTCTTCGCGGGCGTTGGGCTGGCCGAAAGCAATGTTGTTGAAAATCGTGTCGTTGAACAAAATGGATTCCTGCGTGACAATGCCCATCTGCTGCCGCAGCGACTCCAGCGTGTAATCGCGGATGTCGCGGCCGTCGAGGAGGATGCGGCCGCCGGTTACGTCGTAGAAGCGCGGAATCAGGTCGGCGATGGTGGACTTGCCGCCGCCCGAGCCGCCCACCAAGGCCACGGTCTTGCCTTTCGGAATGTGGAAACTCACTTCTTTCAGCACCGGTTTGTCGCCGTAGGCGAAACTCACATCGTCGAACGTAATGCCTTCGCGGAAGCCGTCGAGCGGAACGGCGTTCGGTGTGTCTTGCACCGTTTCCGGCACGTCAATCACGGCCAAGATGCGTTCGCCGGCGGCTTGTGCCCGCTGGATGCCCGACAACGCCCCCACAATGGCTTTGGCCGGCCGCAGCACCTGCGAAAACGTGGCGATGTACGTGATGAACTCGCTGGCTTGTAGTCCCGACTCGTCGGTACCCAGAATCAGATTGCCGCCGTAGAGCAGAATGCCCGCCACCACCATCACGCCCGACGCTTCGGAAAACGCCGGAGCCAACTCGCGTTTGTTGCCGATGCGCCGCACGGTGGCGCGGTAGTGTTCGTTTTCGCTGTCGAATTTCTTTTGCACGTAGTCGCGGCCGTTGAAAGACCGGATGATGCGCACCCCGGACAAGGTTTCCTCGATGATGGACATCAGCCGCCCGGCCGATTCTTGCCCTTCCCGCGCCTCTTGCTTCAGTGACTTGGTAATCCACGCAATGATGAGTCCCGAAACCGGGATGATGATCAGCGTGAACAGCGTCAGTTTCACCGAAATGATGAAGAGGAACACAAAATAGCCGATGAGCAGAAACGGCTCTTTGAATACCGCGTCCAGCGTGTTCACCACCGAGCCTTCCACTTCGCCCACGTCGGTGGTGAGGCGGGCCAGCAAGTCGCCCTTGCGTTCGTTGGTGAAATAGCCCACTTGCAATCGGTTGATTTTGGCGAACAACGCCTGCCGCAGCCGCGCCACCAATTGCGTGCGGGCATCTTGCACCACGCGCTGGGCCAAGTAGCGGAACACATTGGTCAGGATGACCGCCGCCACAATCACGCCGGTCACAAAGTACAGCGCGGACATTTTGCCCTCGGTTTGGCTCAGGCGGTAAAAGTAGTGGTAGAACAGGTCGCGGAGGTAGCCGATGCTGGGGGAGAATTCGGGCTTTTGGAGCAAACCGGCGGCCTTTTGCGGGTCAATTTGCCCGAACAACACTTCGAGCAGCGGAATGAGCAAGGCGAACTGGAAAATGCCGAACACCACGCCCAGCAGCGAAAAAATGAAGAACGGGGTGATGAACCGGCCGAAAGGCCGTGCATAGCTGATGAGGCGAAGATAGGTTTTCATGCGGAAGTCGGTTGCAACGGCGGCGTAGCCGCGTGCGGAAACCGCAAATATACGTTGGTTTAGGTCAGAGTTCAGAAGTCAGAGGTCAGATGGGCGTTTTGGGCAGATTTTGTCTGAACCCTGATTCGTAGGATTAAAGGATTGCCTTGATTAACAAATTGAAATCGTGTTAATCCATGAATCCTACGAATCAAGGTTCTGACAAACAGGCGTTTTAGACAAATTTTGTTCAAAACGCCGCGAAACACGTCGGTTCCACAGGGCGATGCCCTGTGCTGAGGTATTCTGCCCCTTCGGGGCGAGAAGCGTTTTGGGCAAAAAACGCTCAAAATACCTGCCACTGCCGACTGCCACTGCTACTGCCGACTTTTTTCTGCCCTCTGCCCTCTCATCTCTGCCCTCATTTCACCTTTTTCCCCGGAAGCGAACGGCCGTTTTGGTGTAGAATCAGTTTCTCCACTTTTCCATCCAAGCCTTTCACAAATTCCACCTGCGCATCCACGGCCTTCAGGAAAAAGAAATCGGGCTTTTCGGCGAACATGTCGAAGGACGGCTGGTTGGTGGCTTGGGCCTTGAGTTGGTTGCCCACAGCCGTTACGGTGATCTTGAACGCCGGCGACAGCTCATACTCGCCCACATATTGTGCCAGTGTCGCTGCATCCACGCTGATTTCGCGCCGTTCGGCGGGCAGTTCGTACGGTTTGTCGTACAGGACGGCCATCAAGTCTTGGCCGATTTTGTACAGGTGCGGGTTTGGCACATTGTTGAGCAACACCACGCAGAGGTCGTCTTCGGGAACGCGGAAAATGAACGAACTGAACCCGAAAATGCCGCCGCTGTGCATCACCACCCGTTTTCCGTGCAGCGTATCCACCGCCCAGCCGTAGCCGTATTTTTCCTTGAACGGCGTATAGGATTTTTGCTGGGACGCTTTGCCAATCACTTTGTTATCAAGTAATCCCTTGTGCCAGCGATACAAATCGCCGGTGGTGGCGTAGAGGGCACCGGCCGCAAACGAGACCGACGAATCAACCACGGCGGCGGGCACTTGGGCGGTTTCATTGAGCACCATGTAGCCCACGGCCTTGCGCGGATTCTTCAAAGCGACAAAGTCAAAGCCCGAACTGCCCATGCGCAACGGCTGTAGTATCATTTGCCGAACCGTTTTTTCGTACGATTGTCCAGTCACTTTCTCAATCACGTACCCCAGCAGCGAGTAGCCCGAATTGCTGTAGCTGTAGCGGCTGCCCGGCTCAAACGCCAGCGGCTTGTCTCTGAACAAGGCCAGCATTTTGTCGGGCGTGGCGGGTTTGGTGGCCTCGGCGTTCATGAAAACACCGTCGTCGGTGTAGTTGTAGATGCCGGACGTGTGCGTGAGCAGGTGTTCGAGGGTGATTTTGTCGCCGTTGGGATAGCCGGGAAAATACTTGCCGAGTTTGTCTTGTACGTTGAGTTTCTTCTGCTCCTGCAAACGCAGAACCACCGCTGCGGTGAACTGCTTGGTCAGCGAACCGATTTGATAGACGCTTTCGGCATCGGCGGGCGTTTTTTGCGTCGCGTCTTGCCAGCCGTAGCCTTTGTTGAGCAACACTTGGCCTCGGTAAGCCACCAAAGCCGTGCCGTTGAACTTGTACTGCTTTTGGTAGGCGGCCAGCAGTTCGTCAAGTTTGGCCTGTGTTTGGGCCGAAGCGGAAATGACAGCAAAAAACAGGGAAACAAAGAGGACTTTTTTCATGGTGCGTTGATTCGTGAAGTGGTGCCGCTACGAAAATAAACGCACTTGTTGCGCCGACATTGTGAATTTACACAAATGGCGGAAAAGTAGGTCAGAGGTCAGAAAAAAGCAGGCAGCAGCAATTGGCAGTCAACAGGCGTTTTGGGCAATTTTTGCCCAAAACGCCTGTTTGTCAGAACCATGATTCGTAGGATTAAGGGATTATCATGATTACTCGCTTTTCAATCAAGGGAATCCCTTCAATCCTACGAATCATGGTTCTGACATTTTTTGCCCAAAACGCCT
>JALOMD010000083.1 GCA_025455595.1 Cytophagales bacterium
ATGAGCGGCTACAACCGCTTCGTGGACAAAGACGGTTACCCGGCCATCAAGCCGCCGTGGGGCACGCTGAACGCCATTGATTTGAACACGGGCGAATATTTGTGGAAAGTGCCGTTCGGCGAGTACAAAGAGTTGACCGCCAAAGGCATACCGCTTACCGGCACCGAAAACTACGGCGGCCCGGTGGTGACGGCGGGCGGGCTGCTGTTCATCGCCGCCACCAAGGACGAGAAGTTCCGCGTTTTTGACAAAAAAACGGGAAAACTGCTCTGGGAAACCCAACTGCCCGCCGGGGGCTACGCCACGCCCAGCACCTACGCCGTCGACGGCAAGCAGTACGTGGTCATCGCGTGCGGCGGCGGCAAAATGGGCACCAAGTCCGGCGACAGCTACGTGGCTTTCGCGTTGCCGTAAAGTTTCGATGCTTCGTGCTTCGTGAAAAGCGTTTTAAGCATTTTTTCCCTAAAACGCCAAACGGTGAACGTAAAACGCTTCACGAAGCATCGAAGCACGAAGCATCGGGCATACTAAGCGTTGCCCATCTTCCTGATGTGCGCCAAGTGCGAGGCAAATGCTTTTCGCATCGAAGGATATTCCAAGTACGGGACACCGTGTTCGCGGCAGGTTTCCTTCACCAGCCGGTTGATGGCCGGGTAATGCACATGACTGATACGCGGAAACAAGTGGTGCTCCACTTGGAAATTCAGTCCGCCCAGCAGCCAGGACAGCACCCGGTTGTGCGTGGCGAAGTCGGCCGTGGTCACCACTTGGTGGACGGCCCATTCCCTTTCCATCCTGCCCGAACCGGCTTGGGGCTGCGGAAAATCCGTGCCTTCCACCACGTGGGCCAATTGAAACACCACGCTGATGGCCAACCCGCACACGAACGTAACCACCACGAAGCCAATCAGGGCCGCCAACCAGCCCGTTTGCCAGATCGGAATGGCCAAGTAAACGGCCACGTAGCACACCTTGGTGAGCCAGAAAACAACGTGTTCCTTCCGGGCCAACGTTTTCTGCGCATTGCCCGCCGCCACGTGCCCGGTGAAATATTTCTCAAAATCGTGGTAAAACACCCACACCACGTACGAAATCCCGTAAAGCATCACCCAGTACAAATACTGGAATTTGTGGAACCAACGGCGCGGCTGCTCGGTGTGCAATCGCATGAACGGTTTCACGTCAATATCCGAATCCATGCCCTCGATGTTGGTGTACGTGTGGTGGTTGATGTTGTGCTTGATTTTCCAGAAATAGATGTTGCCGCCCAGCACGTTCAGGAAGTAGCCCGCGCTGGTGTTGAGCCACCGGTGTTTGGAGAAGCTCTGGTGGCCGCCTTCGTGCATCACGTTGAAACCGATGAACGCCAAGTGCAAACCCAACAGCACGCACAGCGGCAAGGCCAAGGCAACAGGCGGCGTGAAAAACACCAGCACCACGTACAAAGCCACGGCGCAACAGATTTGCACCGCGCTTTTGGTCAGCAGCCGGGCGTTGCCGTTGCGGTCAAGGCGGTTGGCGGCAAAGTACGCTTCCACTTTCGTCTTCAACGATTTGAAAAAAGGACTTTGGGTATGGGCAAATGAAACGGTTGACATGCTTTTTGTTTGAGAGTCGTTAGTGGCCAGTCGTCAGCAATCAGTCACTTAAGATGATGAACTGGTGCAAGCGTTCTGGCTTGGATTTGATTGTTTTTGTTTTTCACTCAAGACTTATTTTGCCGAGCCTCAACGCAACGAAGCGAAAACGGACAAGTCGCGGCCGGTTACGGCAAAGAACAGGTTTTGCAACTGGTGGAAGAACGCAATTGGCTGGTGGGCGATGTGAAACGGGTTTTGGAGTGATTGCACGGGTTGGAATGCTTCGTTTAGGTAAAACCCTTGTTGGCTTTGCCAATGCAGAAGATAATGCGCTTCCGGCCCCGGCCCGTGCAAAACGGCCTTGAAGCCGAAGTCTTCCAGTAAATTGTAATCCAGCGAGATAGGTGCCAGTTCGTCGTACTTGACAATACGGGACTGGCTTTTCCCCTCGGGCGAGACGGCGCACTCCTCGGCGTACAGTTCGATTACATTGAAGTACTGGCCTTCCCACAAGGATGAGGCCAACACCAAGTTACCCAAACGCAATTCGTTGGCTGCTATCATAAACGAAACAGATACTGCAAGAACAGTGCCTCTCGCAAGGAAGCCGGAAAAAGACGAACCAAAAGGCGGAAGGTGACAGGAGGGGAAAATGCCGGTGTTTTTGCACGTGTTCATAAAGGTACTGCCGCCGGGCCACGAATGAAAGAACTTTGCCGATTATGTTTTGCCGCTGCCCGTTGCAACCGGTATGGCACGTTGTTTTTGCGTTGAGCAACAAGTCGTTGCAACAAAAGGCAAAAGGGGCGTTTTGGTTGTTTTTTGCCCAAAACGCCCCCGTACCTTTAATGCAGAGAGATTTATTTTGAAGCCTTTAAACCATAGGACTTTCGCTTGCCGTCAACAAAGACGGTCATCCGTAGCTCCGAATGGTATTCGGAGGGCCACGCCAGGGCGTGGGTTTGTCGCAGCCAACTCATGCCTTGCATGACATCCCGACGAGTCGGGACTACCAGCGAAAGTCCTAAACCAATTGAATGTTTTTCAACCCAAGACTCAATACCCATGACCCGATACTTGGCTTTCCCTGTCCTTCTCGTGCTGCTGGCCGGATGCAGTGCCGAGCGGAAACTGACCAATCGGCTGGAAGGCCGTTGGGAAGTGGCCCGTTACGAAACGACCAACAGCACTGCGCAGTCGGTGCAACTGAGCAACATCGGCACCATTGAGTTCGACAAAGACCGCTCGGGCCGACGTGACATCAGTTACAATGCGTTTCAAACCCGCTTTGCCGTCAGCCCGCGTTTCCAGTGGTCGAACACCGACCGGTACGTGACCATCCGCAACGCCTCGTCTGACTCGGCCAAGGCGTGGATTGTGCTGGAAAACCGACGCGGCTACCAAAAGTGGACTTCCACCGACGGCTCGACGGGCGTGCAAGTGCTTGAACTGCGCAAACCTGACCAGAAAGGAGTCTTGGGTCTTTAGTCTTGCGTCTTGGGCATGGTTGTCCTGCGTTTTAGGCGATTTTTGCCTAAAACGCCTTTGGAAAGCAGGCCTTCCCGCAGGGCGGGATGACCGCAAGCACAGGCTCGCAAAAGACTAAGGGCCCGCGTTTTGAGCAATTTTTGCCCAAAACGATAAACGTCAAACGATAAACGAATCTTGAAGCGGCGCGAATAGTTTGTTTCGGCGGCAGAATTGCTTTCCTTTGCGGGTGTATCCCCGGCATAGGAACCACTTTGCCCGCTTTACGGGTTCTTTTCATTGCAACTGTACTTATCACCTAAAACAATTGTTTATCATGCAAATTGAACCCAGAACCGTTGTGTCGTTGACATACGAACTCCGCGTGGACGAAGAAGGCGGCGAGCCTGAACTGGTTGAGAAAGTGGAATCCAACCAGCCGTTGGTTTTTTTGTACGGCATCGGCAATATGCTTGAGAAATTCGAGCAAAACATAAAAGGCCTCAAGCAAGGCGACGATTTCACCTTTTCGCTCAAGCCCGACGAAGGGTACGGCGAATTCGACGAGGAGGCCGTGGTGCGCCTGCCCATCAACATCTTTGAAGTGGACGGCAAGGTGGACAGCGAAATGCTGAAAGAAGGCAACGTGCTGCCCATGATGGATCAAGACGGCAACCAGATGCAAGGCCGCGTGCTGGAAGTGGCCGACGACTCGGTGTTGATGGACTTCAACCACCCGCTGGCGGGTATGAACATGCACTTCAGCGGCAAAGTAGTCGGCATCCGCGAAGCTACGTTGGAAGAACTCACCCACCGCCACGTACACGGGCCGGGCGGCGTACATCACTGACACGTTTAGCGTTTTACGTTTACCGTTCAAAGTCCAAAGGCTCCGTCGTATGACGGAGCCTTTGGCGTTTTGGGCAAAATTTGCCCAAAACGCCTTTCTTTTTTCACTAAAGACTGATGACTAACGCGACTAAAGACCAAAGACTAATGACTAACAACTTGGCACTTACATGAAAATAAAAAAAGGCCTGCGGATGCGCGACGAATACAGTGCCCAAGACCCGCCTGATTTTTGTTCCAGCGAAACCCAAATAACGTGCTGCGGTTGGATGTTCCTGAAAACCACTGACAAATTGTAGTGGCCGTTGACCACCCGTTTTCCCGTTCTTTCGGCGGTGCCGCTGGCAGCAAATGCGGCCAAATTGAACTCGCACGTACCGTTGGTTTCCACATCGAACGAAATGATGTAATTGCCTACCGTGGTGATGCCGTACGATGCGGGCTTGAAGCGCGTGGAGGCAATAGGTGCCCGGTGCGGCGACTTGTTGATGTCAAACTTGGCGTAGTTGGCCGTATCGGCTTGCACCAGTTCAGGCTCGATCAGGGTGAGGTGGGTTTTGTCCTTGCCGCCCATTCGCCGGATGTCCAGCAACTCGACCGTATCTATCACCAAATCAATCGGGTAGCTCAGGAGCCGGCTCGGTACGAAAAGCTTCTTGATGTCCTTGGGCAGCAAGTCCTGCTTGAAACGGGTGGGCCTTTTTGTCTTGCTCGGCACAATGTCTTCCAACAAGTTTTCCATAGTAACAGGTGTTTAAAGTAAGAAAAGTAATTGATTGCCAATAGGTTAGTGGATACTTTGTACAGAGGTAAACAAAACGAAACCCCGACACACCGTGCCGGGGCTGCTGCGATTGCGTTTCAATCTAATGCCGGATAAGGGTAAAGTCGTTAGTGGTCAGTCAGGTTGCAGACATGGTTCTTTGCGTGCTTTGCGAGAAACTCTGCGCCTTTGCGTGAAAGATTGCTCGCAAAGGGCGCAAAGACTTTCGCAAAGGGCGCAAAGATGGGCATGACTTCACTAACCAATTGAATTAGTCTTTAGTAAATCCACGGTCGCAGGCAACTGAAAACCAAGCACTTAAAAGGCGGAGCGTTTTGGGCAAAAAATGCCCAAAACGTAAAACGATAAACGTCACCAACGAATGAGTGCCGAAGCCCACGTGAAGCCGCTGCCGAAAGCGGCGAGGCACACCAACTGGCCGGGTTGGATGCGGCCGTTTTCCCACGCCTCGCTCATGGCAATCGGGATGGATGCGGCTGTCGTGTTGCCGTATTTTTGGATGTTGCTCACCACCTTTTCTTCGGGTAAGCCCAACTGTTCGCCCACGTATTTGGTGATGCGCAAATTGGCTTGGTGCGGAATCAGCAAGTCCACGTCGGCGGTGGTGAAGCCGTTGGCATCCAAGGCTTCTTTGATGACTTCCGGGAAACGTACCACGGCGTGTTTGAACACGTTCTGGCCGTTCATCACCACATCCGTGCCGCCGTCGTCAATCATCTCGTGTGTAAGCCAGCGGCCCGGCCGACTGCCGCCGGGGTCGCGCACGGCCAGTTCCTCGGCAAAGCGGCCGTCGGCGTGCAGGTGAGTGGACAAAATGCGATGTTCGGGATTTTGCGTCGCCTGCAACACCACGGCTCCGGCCCCGTCGCCGAAAATCACCGCTACGCCGCGCCCTTTGTCGCTCAAGTCCAGAAACGTGGATTGAATCTCAGACCCGACGACCAAAATGTTCTTGTACGTGCCCGCCTTGATGAACTGGTCGGCCACCGACAGGGCGTAGATGAACCCCGAACACTGGTTTTTGATGTCCAACGCCCCGATGCCGGGCAGGTTCAGTTCGCGTTGCAGTAACACGCCGCAGCCCGGAAAATAATAGTCGGACGTGATGGTGGCGAATACAATGAATTCGATGTCAGTCGGTTGCAGCCCGGCCCGTTCAATCGCCTTGAGCGATGCCTCGCGGGCCATGCTGGTCACGGTGTCCTTGCCGGGCGTGAAAAAACGCCGTTCATGGATGCCGGTGCGTTCGCGAATCCACGCATCGCTGGTGTCCATCAGTTTTTCGAGGTCGTAGTTGGTGACCACGTTTTCGGGCACATAGTGTCCGGCTCCGACAATCTGAGAATAAGGCATGTTTTGAAGTACGATTTACGAAGTACGATGTACGAATTTGAGGCCAAGAACTTAGGTGTAAAACTTTCGCTTAGGCGCAGATTTGCTAAACAGAGTCGCGTTTCTTCTTCGCGCCCTTGCGGGCAGGCGGCAAATGTACGCAAAAACTGGAATGACCGACAGGGCAGAATGACAGGCGGCCTCCGAGACTGATTTGGCTTTAGCCGAATCGAAAAGAACATCAGCACAAAGTTTCTGTGAAAGCGTTTTGGGCGAAATTTGCCCAAAACACAACCATCTTATACTTTTCTACTCAAGACTCAAGACCCAAGACCCAAGACCAAAATTGGCGTAACTTTGCCCGCCATGAACCACTTTCGCTTTTTTTCCGCTCCTTGGTGGGTGCGGGCCTTGCCTTTTGCCGCCGTATATGGCGTGTATGCCGCCGGTCTTTCGTTAGACGTGATGGACGTGGACTCGGCGCAGTACGCCGAAATGTCGCGCGAAATGCTGGAAACGGGCAGTTTCCTACAGATTTTTGAACGCGGCCGCGACTATCTCGACAAGCCGCCGCTCATTTTCTGGCTCACGGCCCTGTCGTACTGGCTTTTCGGCGTGTCGGAGTGGGCGTTCCGGCTGCCTTCGGTGCTGTTTTCGATGTTGGGCAACTATGCCGCTTTCGGACTGGGCAGGCGGCTTTATGGCTACGAGACCGGCTATCTGGCCGCACTGATGGCCGCCGGTTGCCAAGCGTTTTTCCTCTTCAACCACGACGTGCGCACCGACACCTTGCTCACCGGCTCGGTGATTGTCGCGATTTGGCAGATCAACGAATTCCTGCATACGGGACGGATGCGCCACGTTTTGCTCGGATTCACGGCTGTGGCGGCGGCGATGCTGGCCAAAGGCCCCATCGGGCTGATGGTGCCCGTGCTGGCGTTTTCCACCGATTTTTTGCTCAAACGCCAGTGGCGCAACCTCCTGCGCTGGCAGTGGCTGGCCGGAGCGGCGTGGGTGGCGGTGCTGCTGCTGCCCATGTGCGTGGGCCTGTACCAGCAGTTCGACCTGCACCCGGAAAAGACGATGTACGGACGCACCGGTACGTCAGGACTGCGGTTTTATTTCTGGACGCAGAGTTTCGGACGCATCACCGGCGAAAGTACTTGGAACAACCGAAACGACCTGACTTTTTTCATGCACACGTTTCTGTGGTCGTTTTTGCCTTGGAGCCTGTTTTTCGTGGCGGCTTTATTTCTGAAGATGAAGGCGTTGGTCAAGTTCCGTTTCCGCCTGCCCGCCACCGACGAAGCCCTGACCTTGGGCGGCTTTGTGCTGCCGTTCATTGCGTTTACGTCGTCGCGTTATCATTTGCCGCACTACATTTTTGTGCTGTTCCCGTTGGCGGCGGTGCTGTCAGCGACTTACGTAGTGCGTGTGTTGTTGGCAAAACCCCCATCCCCGGCCCTTGCGCACAAGGCTGGCCCGAAAACTCTCGTTTTCGTCCTCCCGCAGGGGGAAGGGGGAAAATCATGGCGTTGGGTGCAGTTGTTCGTGGGGTTAGTGGTGTGGGCGGCGGGAGTGTTGCTGGCCACGGTGGTGTTTCCGCTGCATTCCCCGTTGGTGTGGGTTTTGGTCGGGGCTTCGGCAATCACTGCCGCTTGGCTTTTTCTGACAAAAGGACGTTTGGGTCAATTGGTGTGGTTTCCGCTGGCTTCTATTGTGGCGGTCAATATCATCATGAACCTGCACTTCTATCCCGAACTGTTCAAATTTCAGTCGGGTTCAATCGCCGGGCGTTTTTTGCGGCAACAGAAAGTCAACACCTACTACTGTTACCGAGACCACCCGCATTCGCTTGATTTTGCCGCCCGCCAAGTGGCCGTTGATATTGTGGATGTGCCATCATTTCTGCGTGCTGCCGCTGCCGCCCCGCGTTGGGTATTCACAGACCAAGCCGGGTTTGACGAACTGAAAAAAAACGGCGCGGTTATGTTAAATTACAGAGAAATGACAGACTTTAACGTGTCCATGCTGTCGCTGCTGTTCCTGAACCCGAACACGCGGCACACGGAAGTAAGCAAGCGGTACCTCGTGTCGGTACAGTAGAAGGAATAATTGTACAGGAGAACCGTTATGATGCGTTCGGCCTGAAATTGATAGGCACACAGAGATGCCAACCGGCTTTTTTACAGACAGAACAAAAAAAGGCGTTTTAGGCATTTTTTGCCCAAAACGCCTTTCGATTAGACTTTATGAAACTCATTGCACTCGGCGATACGCACGGGCGGACAGACTGGAAACGCATTGTGTCAGACAACGAGTTTGACAAACTGGTGCTGGTCGGCGATTACTTTGACGCAAAGGAGGACATTACGGCCGAGCAACAAATGGACAACTTCAGAGAATTACTGTCCTACAAGCAAGCCAACCGCGGTGCATGAGACATACAGTGGTTTTCAGAAATGGAAACAGGCAGGCATTAGGGAATTGTTGCGTGAGGCAATGCGTGAAAACCTGTTGCAAATGTGTTTCGTACACGAAAATTGTGTTTTCACACACGCTGGCATTACGAAAACCTGGGCGAGTAACAACAGCGTTGATTTGGCACAAGGCAGCAAATCAATTGAAAACCAAATCAACGACTTGTTCAGGCACCAGCCGATTGCTTTCAGTTTTACGATTGGCGAAAACTTCTCTTTTTCAGGCGACGACACTTGCCAATCCCCGATTTGGGTACGCCCCAACAGCCTGCGCCGCGACGGCATAGAAGGCTTCGTGCAAGTCGTCGGGCACACGCCGCAACGGGAATTGGTCATGGACGATTCTGTTGTACTGATTGACACGCTGGGCACGTCCGGCGAGTACCTGATGATTACAGACGGGAAAATGACTGTCAAGAATTAAGAACTGATGTCACGCAGTGTTTTGAGCAATCCCGACTCGCCGGGACAGTTTCTCGGATTCCTGAAAAGCCGGTTTTTACAGTTTTTTCCCAATCTGCACATAACATCAGGTCGTGAATGCGAGAAGCATACCAAAGGAAAAAAGGGGCGTAGCCCCGGACTCTTCGTAGCATCACGATCACGGCAAAGTCGAAAGGGGCGTTAGCCCTGCCATCTTCTTGTCCGACTGGTGCGGACGGGAAAGATGCCAGGGCTAACGCCCCTTTCGCTTGTGAACGCCTTGTGCCACGAAGAGTCCGGGGCTACGCCCCTTTTCCTTATCAGAGCTACTGGTCGAAAAACCTTGTTTTGACAAATGGAATCTTTTGTAAGTGTTTGATTTTCAAGTTTTTGTAAAATACAAATACGACAAAATAAGGCTTTTCAAACACTACTATGTCAGAGCTACCAACGGATGCTATGCAGCGTTTTAGGCGATTTTTGCCCAAAACGCATACGGTTTAGGCAGGTATTTACATCAATTTGGAAGTGGGAATGCTGATTTTGAAATCGAAGACCTGATGATAATCGAATGATTGCATTTGTTTACTCAAGATCCAAGACTAACGACTCAAGACTGCGTATTTATGCGGTTGCAGTGGCGAGGGTTTCGGTTGAAATAGGAGCGGGGGTGAGGGCAATGGTTTTGGCTTCGAGTTGGGGCAGGGTGATGTGTACGCACGTCCACTTGTTTTCTTCGCTTTCCACGCGGATTTCGCCGTTGAGTTTTTCAATGGCTTTGCGCACCACGTACAAGCCGAGTCCGTTGCCTTTGGAAGCTTCCGAGCCGCGATAAAACAAGTGGAAGATTTCGGGCAGCATGTGTGGCGGAATGCCGATGCCATTGTCGTAAAGTTCGATGCCCACGGTGTTGCCCACTTGCCGGACAGAGAGCCGGACTGTAGGCGTACGGTCTGAAGAACGGGAGTGGAAGATGACCGAGTTGGCAATCAGGTTTTTGAGAATAAAACTGACCAATTGCGGCTCGGAAATCAGCCGGATGTCAGCGTCAACGCAAATGTCGAAGTGGATGCGCGACGCGTAGGTGGCAACTGTGGGCGACTGGCGGATTTGATTTACAATGTCTGTAAAATCAATCTCACCGCATTCGTATTCCTCGTGGTTGATGGTGTTGATCATCGAGAATTTTTCCAACATGCCGTCCATGTTCACCGCCGTGTCGTTGATTTTCTCAAACAGCATCCGGGCCACCGCTTCGTCAAAGCCCAGTTTCGCCACTTCCACCAGTCCCATCAGCGTGGTGATGGGCCGCCGCAGGTCGTGCGAGGCGCGGTAGAGAAACATGTCCAGTTCGCGGTTGGCTTTGCTCAGGCGCAGCGTCCGCTCTTCTACCATGCCTTCCAAATTGGTGTTGATGACGCGCAGTTCTTCGTTGGCCTGGTGCACTTGATCCTGAATGTCGAGCAATTCGCGGCTTTTGCGTTCAATGTCGAGGTGCATGTTTTGCACCAATCGGTGGCGGCTGGCTTTGAGCAGAATCAGGCAGGCGAGCAGCACCAAGCAGAGGACGGTGAGCAGCACCAAGCACCACCGCTGGGTCTCGTTCTCGGCCTGCAAATCGTCGAGCTGCGAGGGCAGCGTGCCGGACGCAGGTGTGGCTTGTGCCATGCCTGATACCAAGCAGCAAGCCAAAATGAACAGAAACCGACTGTCGAACGCGTAAGCGTGTTTCATAGGCAGGACTTGCGAGGGCATCCGATTTTGGAGCGGATTCAAATATGGTGGTTTTTGCGTTTTCCAAGGAAATCGCCCGGTCGGTTCCGATGTATGGTTGCCGTGTTTTCTATCGGTTTGCGGGTGTGCTTTGGAACACGTGTTTACATTCGGAGGCAAAACACACGTCTGCTTTCGGTGATTTCGGTTACCTGAAAAATTGACGAAAATCACCTTTTCGGTAACAAAAATATGGACAAGTAGTTGCCGCTGAAAATCAGGCAGTTGTTAAAATAATCATTGCAAAGGTGGCTTGCTGTTTTGGCAAAACCATGTTGATTTTCAGCATTTTGCGCTTTTGGTGATTTTCGCCGGTTTTTTCGTGTCTCATATCACTTTTTTGGGTTTTTGTTCGACAAGCGTCGTTTTTCTTGCCACGAATGCCTGTTTTTTTACGGTTTTTATTACGTCCCTGAAATTTGGCCGTGTATGTACCGCAGCTTCGGGCAAACCTGCCTGCCGTACGGGCAGGAGACGTTTGAAACGCAACGCCCCACTGCAAACTTGACGTTTCGCAGCGGGGCGTTACCATTGCCGAACCTAAAATTGTAGATTCGGCTGAAGCCGAATCTACAAGACGTTTTGGACATTTTTTGCCCAAAACGTCAAGCGTTCACTGTTGTTTCCAAATGTTCGTTCACATCCGTCAGCGGCAAGTTCCAAGCATCAGACACGCCTTGGTACACCACGTCTCCTTTGATCACGTTCAGGCCCAGCAGCAGTTCTTGGTTGTCGCGGCAGGCCTTCTGCCAGCCTTTGTTGGCCAGTTGGATGGCATACGGAAGCGTGGCGTTGGTCAGGGCCAGCGTCGAGGTGTAGGGCACCGCGCCGGGCATGTTGGCCACGCAATAGTGAACCACATCGTCCACAATATACACCGGGTCGGCGTGGGTGGTGGGCTTGCTGGTCTCGAAGCAGCCGCCTTGGTCAATGGCTACGTCCACCATCACCGTGCCGGGCTTCATGGTCTTGAGCATGTCGCGGGTGATGAGGCGCGGAGCTTTGGCACCCGGAATCAGCACACCGCCGATAATCAAATCGGCGTGGCGAATCATCTCGCGGATGTTGTATTCGTTGGACATGAGGGTATCCACGTTGGTGGGCATGATGTCTTCGAGGTAGCGCATCCGGGGCAGGCTCACGTCCATAATCGTCACGTTGGCACCCAGCCCGGCGGCCATTTTGGCGGCTTGTGTGCCTACGATGCCGCCGCCCAGCACCAGCACGTTGGCGGGCTTCACCCCGGCCACGCCGCCGAGCAGAATGCCGCGTCCTTTGTGCGTTTTTTCGAGATACTTGGCACCGGCTTGGATAGACATCCGCCCGGCCACCTCCGACATGGGCACCAGCAGCGGCAGGCTGCGGTCGGCCTTCTCCACCGTTTCGTAGGCCAGGCAAACCGCCTTGCGCTTGATCATGGCGTGCGTGAGTTCTTCGGACGAGGCGAAGTGGAAGTACGTGAACACCAGTTGGTCTTCGCGAATCAAGCCGTATTCTTGCGCAATCGGCTCCTTTACTTTCACAATCATTTCCGAAGCCGCGTACACCGACTCGATGCCGGGCAGCAGGCTGGCCCCGGCCCGTTCGTACTCTTCGTCCGAAAAGCCGCTGCCTTCGCCTGCGCTGGCCTGCACATACACGTGGTGGCCGTTTTTCTTCAATTCCGCCACGCCCGCCGGTGTGACGGCCACGCGGTTTTCGTTGGTTTTGATTTCCTTTGGAACGCCGATGATCATGTTTTTACGGGTTGAAAAGTTACAGGTTGGAAAGTTGAAAAGTTACAAGTTCAAGGTTGCAGGTTGGGAAATTAAAAAGTTACAGGTTTTAGGTTTGATTGTCGGTGACTTGGTTCGGATTTGCCCAAAGTAGTTCCGCTGCCAGACCGAAGACTAATACCAATTTGGAGGTGGGAATGCGGATTTGGGAATCGAAAGTCTGCTGACAATTAGATGATTGCATTGAATTGTTTACGCACCCAGTCTTTTATTTTGGTATAACGACCAATGACCCAATTTTTGCGTTTTGGGCAATTTTTGCCCAAAACGCCATTTGCGAAAGGCATATATTCCGGCAAATGTATTTATTGTGGTATTTGTTTCCAAGAGGATTGCCGAGTCAAGTGTTTGTTTTTGGGTTTATATCTTTTTGTAGA
>JALOMD010000084.1 GCA_025455595.1 Cytophagales bacterium
AACGAGAGTTTGGTGGGCCGGCCTTGTGCGGAGGGTCGGGGTGGGGCTTTCGCCCCCGGAAGTTGGAACCTTTCGGGGGCTTTCGTTTTTCTTAAAAATGAAGTAAATTGGCAAAAACACGAAAGACCATGCTTACAGTCGCCGAAAAACCCAAGACGGCCCGTGCCGGAAAGAAAATCCCCGAATCCCTGATTTACGAAATCATGGACGGCGAGCCGCTGTATTACAAAGGCTATAAGGAAGTTTTGTCCGGCAAGAAAACATTAGAGGAAATCATGGGGTCAAGTTCGCTGCAATTCGTACTGGTACACTACCTGCTCGGTTTGATGTACAAAAATTTGGATGAGAAACTCTACTATTTTGCCACTAATGAAGCTGGTATTCATGTCGAACACAACGTCAACATGTCGAACGATGTGGCCGTGTACCGGAAAAGCGTGCTGACGGCGGACAAAATCTCCAAGAAATACGCTGACGTGCCTTGCCGGCTGGCCATTGAAATAGACATCAAGGCCGACATTTCCAATCCGAAGGATTACAATTACGTACAGCGCAAGACACAGAAGTTGCTTGATTTTGGAGTTGAAAAAGTGATTTGGATTTTCACCGGAACACAGAAAGTGACCGTGGCCGCCGCCAACGAAAACTGGCAAACGATGGATTGGGACAAAGAAATCGCTTTGATTGACGGCTTGGTGTGCAACATCGGCAAATACTTGGCCGAAGAAGGCATTCAGACAGAAAAGGAGGACTAAAACATGATTGCAATAGAGAAAAAGCCCGTACGGAAACCTTCCACGGCCCGCAAAGTGCCAGAATCCTTGGTTTACGAAATCATGGACGGCGAGCCATTGTATTACAGAGGTTACAAGGAGGTTTTGTCCGGCAAGAAAACATTGGAGGAAATCATGGGGTCAAGCACATTGCAATCTGTTTTGATTCAGTACCTGAATCGCATTTTGTTCAAGCAATTGGATGAAAAACTGTACTGGATTTTCTCCAGCGAATCAGGTGTTCACATCAATCACCGGAACAACTTGTCGCACGATGTTGCTGTCTATGAAAAGAAAGTGTTGTCTCCTGACAAGATTTCAGCGAATTATGCCGACGTGCCTTGTAAAATCGGATTTGAAATAGACATCAAGGCCGATTTGTCGAACCCGAAGCATTATGATTATGTCAACGGCAAGACACAGAAACTGTTGGACTTTGGTGTCGAAAAAGTAATTTGGATTTTCACCGAGACACAGAAAGTGATGATTGCTCCCAAAGAGCAAGATTGGCTCGTTGTGGATTGGAACAAAGACGTGGAGGTAACGGATGGCATTGTTTTCAATATAGAGAAATACCTGAAGAAGGAAGGAATTACCGTAAATCGCAACCAAATTTAACCCGAAAGCCGTTTTAGGCGTTTTTTGCTCAAAACGATTCTTGGTTTCTATTATTTCCTATTGCTTTGCATTCTTTGCGAGCACCTTTGCGCCTTTGCGTGAAAAATCAAGTTTCTCGCAAAGGTGCAAAAAAAACGCAAAGGACGCAGAGAACACAGAGGCAATCTGATTCTAAATTGCAAACAACGACTCAAGACCAACGACCTTTATGTACATAGAATTCAATCAACTGCCTGAAACGGCCCGTGTGTGGGTCTATCAGGCCGACCGGCCGGTGACAGAAGGCGAGCAGGCAACCATTCTGTCTGACGCACAGCGTTTCCTCACGTCTTGGACGGCCCACAGCCAGGATTTGCGGGCTTCGTGCCGTTTTTTTTACAGTCGGTTTTTGGTGCTTTCCGTGGACGAAAGCCTGAACCAAGCCAGCGGCTGCTCGATTGACAAATCGGTGCATTTTGTGCAGCACCTCGAGCAGCAATACGGCATCCGCTTTCTTGACCGCAGCCAACAGGCGTTTCTGATTGAGGAAACTGTGCGTTTGGTTCCGCTCAAAGACTTGAAACAGGCGGTTTCTACAGAAGAAATTACGCCAGAGACACTTGCTTTCAACAACGCCGTAGCCACTGTAGCCGAACTGAACAACCGTTGGCTGCTGCCTGCCGCCCAAACGTGGCTGGCACGGTATTTCAAAAGCAATGAAGTGCCTCACCCCAACCCCTCTCCCAAGGAGAGGGGCTTTTCGTTATCCGCAGATGCAACATGACGTTTTGGGCAAAAATCGCCTAAAACGCCTTTTCGCGTTCCGAAACGTAAGTTCGATGTAGTCAATCTTCGATTTCCAATTTCCGAATTCCCCATAATTTCCGCCGTCGTGTTGTCGTTATTTGGGTACAAAAAACTATTTTTCGCAAAAAACTATACGGACTGTACGCCATGATGCGCAAATCCATACCCTTCCTTTTCGTCGCCAGCGTGCTGCTGTTTTTTGGCTGCAATTCGGCCCAGCAGTTGTACAAGAAAGGAGTCAAGCAGATGCGGGCGGGCCGTTACCAACCTGCCATTGACTATTTTTCAAAAGCCAAGGCCAAGAATCCCGGCTTCAAGCCGTTGGAAGTCAACTCGGCCATCGCCTCGTCTTATTGGCGTTCCAACCGCATCCGGGAGGCCGAGCCGTTTTACAAGGATGCCATTGCCGCCGGCAATCGCGAAGATTCCGTCAAGTTCAACTACGCCTACGCGCTGAAAGCAAACGGCAAGTACCCAGAGGCGCAGGCGGCTTTCCAAGACTACATGAAGTCGGCCAAGAGCCTGCGGCTGCGGGCCTTGGCGAAACGCGAACTCGAAAACCTGCCGGAGATTGACAAAATCGCCGGGCAGAAGACTTTCTACGAAGTGCGCAACATGGGCGGAATCAACACCCCGGCGGCTGAGTTTTCGCCCGTGTTGCAAGGCGACAACATGGTGTTCACCGCCTCGCGCAAAGACCGCGTGTACGAGTCGAACGGCTTGGGGCTGGTGGGGCTGTACAAAGCCAAGCTCAACGACTCGGCTTCGCTCAAGAACCCCGAACTGTTCAGCGACAAGGTTTTCGATGCCAACGTGAACGAAGGCACGCCTACGTTCTCGAAAGACGGACGCTTCATGATTTTCGCACGCGGCAACCTCGGCGGCCGCACGCGCGGAGCCAAGGACATGGACTTGTACATCTCGTATTTCCGTGACAACCAGTGGACTACGCCCGAAATCATGCTCATCAGCGACCCGGAGGCTTGGGACGCGCAGCCGACGCTTTCCACTGACGGCAAGACGCTGTACTTCGCCAGCAACCGGGCGGGCGGCTTGGGCGGCACCGACCTGTGGCGGGCCACCGCCGATGCCAGCGGGCGTTTCGGCAAGCCCACCAACATGGGCAACAAAATCAATACGCCGGGCAACGACATGTTTCCGTACGTGTCGGACGACGGCAAGCTGTATTTTGCATCGGACGGGCATCCGGGCCTCGGTCGCCTCGACATGTTCGTGGCCACGCGCAAGGCGGGTGAAATCAACCTGTACAACCTCGGCGTGCCGATGAACTCCACCGGCGACGACTTCGGCATCGTGTTCCGCTCGCCCACGATGGGCTACTTCTCGTCCAACCGCGACGGCGGCATGGGCGACGACGACATTTACCTGTTCGAGGACAAGAATCCCGGCTACAAGATTGTGAACTACTACTTGGCCGGGGTGACGGTGACCAAAGGTGCCGTGGGCGAGCAGATACTGGCCAACACCAAGATACAGTTTCTGGAAGGCGACAAGGTAATTGGCGAAACCACCACCAAAGACGACGGCGCGTTCAAGTTCCGCGTGCAGGAGGGCAAGAACTACACCATCGTGGCCGCCAAGCCCGACTACCTGACGCGCCGCGAAGGCTGGTCCATGTCGGGGCGCAGCATTCCGCAGGAACTGCTGGTGAAACCCATCACCGACACCACGTTCAACGTCCGCGTGCCGCTCGACCCCGAAGAGAAGGGCGTGACGCTGGTGCTGAACATTTACTACGACTTGGACAAAGACAACATCCGGCCTGACGCGGCCATAGAACTCGACCGAGTGGTGCAGTTCATGAACGACAACCCGCGCATCTCCGTCGAACTCGGCTCGCACACCGATGCCCGTGCCGACGACAACTACAATATGGATTTGTCGCAACGGAGGGCCAACTCGGCGGTGCAGTACTTGGTGTCCAAGGGCATTGGCTCCGGCCGAATCACCGCCAAGGGCTACGGCGAGACGGTTCTGCTGGTGAAGGATGCCGAAACCGAGGAGGAGCACCAGCAAAACCGTCGCACCGAAATCCGCGTGGTGGGCGTGCAGAAGTGAACGGAATGCGGAAGCGGGATCCAGACATGTCGGGACGGCGAAGCCAATGCGGATTGCGGAATTGAAGAGAATGGGCGTTTTGGGCATTTTTTGCCTAAAACGCCTTTTTGTCTTGAATCGCGGATGGAGCGGATTACACCGATGAATTGCCGTGGAGATGACGCGACTGTCCACCCCAAGGCATATCCGTGTAATCGGTGACATCCGTGCCAATCCGCGATTCAAGACGGAAGCGTTTTAAGCAAAAATTGCTCAAAACGCCCGATAACCTGAAAAACAGCAACTCAGACGGATGCAACGAGTAAGAAAACGGACTTAATCCGTTCTGATCCCTTTTATCCATTCAATCCGTGTTGCTGTTCTTTTGGGTTCTGCGGCTCGGCGTTTCCTTTTCACGCGCACCGATTTTTCAGCGGCGGCGCAGTGTCCCTTCTGCAAATGCGCCACGGACGGTACATGCACCAGCAAAAGAGTGATTTTTTGCCGTAAAATGCCCAAAACGGCTTTTCCCGTCGTGATTCGGGCGTTTTTTCAATACCAAACTCGTCAATACCGTCTTGGAACGCCGCCGCATGGCTTGCAACGGCAAGTCATGCGGCGGCGTTTGTGCTTTGGTTTGCTTGCTTTGCTCCCATGCAAGCCTTCTTACCTTACACCGCCCGCCGGGAGCCGCTTTCGCCTAACCGAATTTCGGAGCCATATTCAGACTTGAATTGAAGCAAGTCCGCCGTTTTGCCTTGCCGAAGGCTCGGCTTACGGTTCTGAATCTGAATCAACCCAGCTATGGTCACTGTAAAGCCTATGGCGGCAATCCGTTGCCGTTTTGGCCGTTTTTTGAAAAAATCGTACAAAAACATCGCCCTTGTTTTTGTCATTGCCCTCATCGGGACAGGCGTGCTGCAAGCCCAAACCCTGTACTGGGTGGGGGGCGGCGGCGACACCGAATGGAGCAATCCGTTGAACTGGAGCGGCTCGTCCGGCGGGGCGGGCGGTGCCGGGCCGCCCGCCGCAACCAACGACGTGGTGTTTAACGGAGCCTCGTTCGCCGGCCCCGGCGGCATTGTCACCGTGACGGGCATCGTCGCCTGCCGCGCCATGACGTGGACGAACCAAGGTACTGACAACCCGACGTTGCAGTTTTCGGCCAACAGCACGCTGAACATCCACGGAGCCATGACGCTGGATGCCAGCATGAGCGTAGGGCTGGCCGACAACGGCGAACGCATCGTGTTTGCCGGGACGGGCGGGCCTCATGCCGTTACCTCGGCCGGCAAGGTGCTGCCGCAGGTTCGCTTTGACGGTGTGGGCGGCACTTGGAACCTGGCCGATAACCTGACCGTCAGCCCTACGCGTTCGCTACGGGTGGCAAACGGCACGCTGAACACCCTGAACCGTACCGTTGACTGCGGATATTTCATCGTCGAGGGAGCCGCCCCTTGTGCTGTCAACATCGGCAATTCGCGCCTCAACATCCGGGGCAACACCGACAACGGCACGCCTGTGCTTGACTTGCGCAATCCGAACCTGACATGGACGACCCCCGGCGCAAGTGCCGTGATGCAGTTCACCAATCCGACAAGTTACGTGGCCCTGTACACCGGGTCAACCGCCAAGACGCTGCCCGACCTGCGTTTTGAGAGCATTCCGGCCAATCCGGCCGACGGCCCCGCCGATGTGGACATTCACACCGGAGACGGTGCGGCCCGCATCACTTTCCGCGAAATCCGCCTCACGCGCAATACCGGTAGCCAGATGGTTGTTACCGGAACGTCGCCCAAGACGTATTCGGAAGACATTATTTTGCCCGATAACTTCAACACGGGCGGAGCAGGCCAAAGGGTGTTCAACGGCACCGCCGCCGCACCGCCGAACAACAACATCTTCATGGGCGAAGTCCTCATCGGCGACAACGCCGGTGTGGTCTTCAACGGCAACAACACCTTCCAGCAACGTGTGTTGATTGAGGGCACCCAAGACATTGAAGACGCTGTCCGCTTCACCGCCGACTGTATTTTCAACGATGTGGTTGACATCACGGGCAGTTACTTCGTGTTCCCTTACCGGCAAGCGAACGTGCGGTTCAACAACGCGACCTTCAACGACGACGTGTTCCTGCGCGGCAAGGACGCAGTGTTCCGGTTCGGCGGTTTCGTGGAGCAGGATGCCGGACAAGATTTCAACATCACCGACGACGCACGGGCCATTTTCACCGGCACCGAGGACAACACTTTCTCCGACGGCATCCGAACCGGCCCGGAAGAGTGCAATTTCAACGGCAACTTCCGGCTCGGCAAACGGTCGGTGGCCACGTTCACCAACTCGTTGTCCAATACGTTCACGAACCTTTTCGCCGACAATTTCTCGGTGATGGAGTTCACTCCCATGCCCGGCACCGACAACACCGTGACAGGTACGGTGACGCTGGCGGGCGGCTGCCACGTGTGGGTGTACATGTCGTCGGGCGTGAGCGGACGGCAAGCCGATGTAAGTTTCAACAATGCGCAAAACTGGACGGGTACGGTGGTGCAAGACCTGAACCGCACCGGTACGCAGCCGATAAACGTGAACAACGGGGTGAACAATGGCAACAATACTGGTGTGAACTTCTTGACCAGCGGCGGTCGCCCGGCACTGTACTGGGTAGGCGGCCATCCGAACAACCTGAGCGGCGACAACAACTGGAGCAACCCGCGCAACTGGGCCGAAAACCCCAACGACCCGGCCCAGCAGGCCAACGGTACCATTGCCCTTAACCCGCCCAACGGTTGCATTCCCGATGCGCGTACCAACGTGGTTTTCAACGCGTTGTCGTTCAGTGCGGGCGGCGTTAAATATACTCAGGTGAACGTGGACGCACCCATCGCTTTTTGCCGCGACATGACGTGGACCGACGACGTGAACGCCAACACCGGCGGCACGCTGCCCCGCTTTGTCACGACCTCGGCGTTGAACACGGCGATGGTGAACGGCAACCTACGCTTTGCGCCGTCTGACCGGATGCAGAATTATTTCAGCGGGGCTTTCGAGTTCACGGCCAACGGCCCGGCACTGATCGATGCCAACGGTACGGCCAACGGCCCGACGGATGCCGCCAGCGTCACTCGCTTCAACGGACACGTCATTTTCTCCGGCCGGGGCGGAGAATGGCAATTGAACAGCGATATTTTGGTAAACGGCGGTACGCTGGGCAACATGATTTTCGAGTACGGCAGCGTGTCGGTGATTGACAGCCTCGGCACCAGCCGCAACATCACGCTGGACGGCAACTGGTTTGTGCGCCGCCCGCAGGACGGCGGTGCGCAGGCCACGGTGAACCTCGGCCAAGGAACCGTCACTTTCAACGGCGTGAACAACAACGCCAGCCCGGCCGACAACCCGAACAACCCCAATCCGCAGTACATCATCGCCGGGCCGCCCGTTGCGCCGAACCTGAACGACTTTTATAACTTGGTCGTCAACCGCCAAGGCAACGACAACCCCGACAAAGCCTGGGCGAACAACGCCAACGACGTGGTGGTGTGGAACCGCTACGATGTGAGTGCCGACCCCGGCACCACATCGGGCGGAGCCAATCCGAACACGCCTTTTAATACGGGCATTACTGTGCGCAACAACCTGACTGTGACACGCGGCAACTTGTGGGACAGCGGTTTCCAGATTGTGGGCAACGCCACTGGCATCCTCACTGTGGCAACGGATGCCAAACTGCACCTCGGCAGCCGGGAGCATTCCGAGGCGGGCAACAACAGTCCCATGACCAGCCGCTTCCCGACCGGTTTCACGCGGGCCAACATTGACCTGCAGCCGGGCAGCACGGTGGTCTATCGGGCACACGGCCACCAAGACGTGAGCGATGTGCCGCTGTACGCCAACCTGTACAATTTCAACCCGAACAAAGACGAGTCGAGCTTGGCGACGCTGAACGGCGCGGCCACCCGCAAACGGCTGGCTTTGGGCGAGTTGCAAATCAACGGGCGGCTTACCGTTGAGCGGGGCATCCTGTTTGCCGACAACGGTTTCCAGATCAACGGAACGGCTGGCACCAGCGGCCTGACCATGCAAGACGGCGGCATCCTGATGCTCGGCTCGTCGGCGATGGACGTGGCCACCTCCTACGGCACCGGCTCTGACCCGGCAAACAACACAACCGGGTTTTTGACAATAATTGCCCAAAACACCCAGTT
>JALOMD010000085.1 GCA_025455595.1 Cytophagales bacterium
ACACCGGGTAATCATACTTGTGCTGTCGTATAGCTACAGATGTTACAGGGCAGTATGCTGCTTGAATTCCTGTTTTATCTGTTGATAGTCAGGAAATTGTATAGGGATCAGTGCAAAGCCTTGGATGGAGCAATAGTAAAACACCGTTTTAGTCAAAAATTACCTAAAACGGTGGCTTTAGTATGACAAGTCGCAATGGTACTTGCAAAAACAGCGTTTCAGCCATTTTTTGCCCAAAACGGCTGTGCTCACATGATAGCGACGAGTCAAGGCAGCCATTCTCTCACAGCACAACACTAACCGTTGACGGTCAGTCTGTTGGAGGGCGTTTTGGGCAAAAATTGAAAATCCCGCAACTGCCTGTCCCGACTTGTCGGGAGCGGGAACGCCCAAAACACGGAAAATCCGGTCTTGCATACGAATTGCGTTTTAAGCAAAAAACGGCCAAAACGGTAACATACGACAGAGATTTGACCGACTGCAAGTGTCGCCGCTGGCAGAAAGACGTAAAAAAAGGCCGGTTTATTACGTGGAAAGACGTAAAAAAAGGCCGGTTTATTACGTGGCAAACAGTCAAGTTCAGCGGAGAGGTGGTTACAGGCTGCTTGTGTTCGGTATAAAGCGACAAGGGATGGTGGTTTTCGATGAAGGCCGATTTTCCTTCGACAAGTTAAAGGGAAAAAAAGACAAACATTACACTGTATCGTAACATCCTTGATTCGACAAGCATTTTGTTTTGGCAACCATCATCTTTACGAGACCAATAATTTAACTGCAATTGAAGGAAAATCGGAGCAGCGAAATTATACGAGCAGTCGGATTAATTTTTTGTGCTATGGAAAGAATTTTTACCAACAAAAAATGGATGGCTGTCCTACTGACAGGACTGTTTGGGATGGCTGTCGGGATGGCGCAGACGCGGGTGTACAGTACTTTGGGCGGTATTCCGGCCGGAGCCAGTTTTCCTGGCTCTCCTGCCGTTACCGAAAGAAAAATCGTGTACACCTACGAAGGGTTTGATTATTACAGCCCGGTATTGCGTCAAGCGGTAGGACAAGGCAACTACCTGTCTTCCCGTGACATACTGCCTGTGTCCAGTATTGCTCCCGATCCAAGATATGATATTCGGCAGACAGTGGCACCCACGCCTAGCATTAGTCCGCTTTCGTTGCACAACATAAATAACGAAGTCAGCAACTCTGAATACGCCCTTGGTTGGGCCAGCGACTGGCTGGCTGCTGGGGGTAGCACCACTTACGAGGTGGCTACTCGTTCAGCCAACACCACTGTGAACAGCCCTAAACCCAATGAAACGCATACATTGGTAAACGTGGGATCTTATGCTATTGGTGGCGGTGGCAACTCAATAGGAAGGCGTTTGCAGACCAGTACGGCCGGGTATTTTTACGAATACGAGATATGGCAAGATGCTAATCAAGGGAATGGCACAGCAGATGGTGGTATGCCTGCCAATTCCTTTTGGTTCGACGGCGGGGTGGGCAGCGGATTGGGCGTTGACGAACGGTATTCTCGTACTTTGCCCATCAGCCCCATTCGGCTACAGACTGGTGGCAAAGCCCATCATCGCATAGGAGCCACGCATACGATGAATACCTCAATTGGATCAGCAGGTAGTGAGGTTTGGTTTGGTTTTCTAATGCGCATTAACTCGAATGACCCTTCAGGAAACCCTACTCCTGACCCTATTCAAGATGCCTACATTCGTTTACATAACGTAGGTAACACCAATCCGGGAAACGTATGGGATGCTAACTCGGCAACCAAAATCAACATTGGCTTTTTACCTAACGGGACGGGCGGAGCGGCTTTCGGTACTACAAGCGCAACGCGGCGGTGGGGTCTTCGCATTAATGACGTTCCCTATGTTGCTACCACGAATAACGGCGGAACCATAGCTCCTGCCGATAGTTCCAATATTCGTCCCGACCAGTTTACATTGCTGGTAACTCGTATGGAGTTCATAACCGAAACACAAACACGAGTGCGCCTCTATGTAATCAACAATAACAGCCAATGGTATGACGATGGCCCGGATGCGGATAGCGAGATAGACATCCCCGCTGAGCCGACGGTGGACGTGACTATTAACGGCGTTGACTTGTCTTTTAATGCGGTGGCTTACCAAGGCGGTGACTTCTTCGGTTTCAGCAATATAGACGAACTGCGTTTTGCCCGTACCTATGACCAAGCGGCACTGGCTACTCGTACCATTTCTGTGATTGCTGATTTGTGCGAAAGCCGCATTGACACCGACGGTATTGGTGACTTGCCTGGCGGCACGCCCGGTTTCAACGTAAACCAAAACGGCGACTTGGGCAGTGTACAGTCAACGTCGGTTACGGCAATGGATCCGACAGAACAACTTGGCGGCAGTGATCCTGGTTCTGGCGACAGTGTCTATGATGGTGCCTTCGAGCCAGTGGCAACAGCTCCTTTTCCCGTAAGAGCTCCTTTGGCACCAGCAACCGACAACCCAAGCCCATCAACTATCACTAACCCAGCCTACAGTGACCCGAATGAAATTACTTCGAGAGTGGTGTTCGAGAGGGGAGCTACGCCATTCAATGGTGTGACTTATGGTACTATTGCACCGTTGTTGTTGTACATACCTAACCAAAACAGCAGGCCCAACGACGGCAGCTATTATGTGGGTACTCAAAGCCGCTCGCCGTTTGGTGCACCTAATGACACGAACACTGACTTGAATGGGGACGGTGATTCTAACGATCCAGGTGAAGCTCCATTCAATCGTCCTATCTGGATTACCGCCTATGACAACAGCGGTACCCAAACCGGTAATATGATGGTGATAAACGCCGCTTATAGTCGGGGCGAGTTTTTTAGTCAAACAGTGGGTGGCATTTGTTCGGGTACGCAATACGAGTTCTTTTGCGACATTCTGAACCTTTTTAACAAAAACACCAAAAGCATTAGCAACTTGGCCGATCACAACAATGTCTCGCTTGGCCTGAATAATTACGAATGTGATTACGACAATAATTTAGAACCCGGTGCCAGTCAGTTTGCTTTTGCCGGTACTGACTTGAACGGCAGTAGCGGCTTGGGAGCCGCAACCGACGAAACACCCAACGGCACCTGTGGTGCTTTAAACCCTGAAGTTGAGATTCTGCTGGATGGCGTGCCGGTTTATATTCCACCCGTTACTGTTGCCAATGACGAGCAGTGGCACCGCGTGGGATTCACGTTTATCACCAAAAATATTCCGTCGGGCAACATCACGGTTTCGGTGCGTAACCGGGCACCGGGTGGCAATGGCAACGACTTGGCTATTGACAACTTCATCTTCCGTCCGTGCGGCCCGTCGTTGCAGTTGGGCCAAGACCAGTTTTGTCCTGAAACAGATCCGGCTTCACCCACTTATGCCAACAGCCGTACGGTACGTTATTTACCTCGCGGCAAAACCTACCGCCGCCCGTTCTATCTGTGGGTGGTAAAACGCTGCGTAAGCAACTGCAACAGCCCCAACCCGGCCAACCGTGGCTATGCGTCTGACTCCCTGATTGTCGGTGGTTCGGCGATTTTTGCCGCTGGTCCTGCTCAAGTCACCATTGATGACATACAGAATTCACCGAATTTCTCGACTGTGTTTCCGGGCGGAACCATCCCCCAAGGAACGGTGGTGCTGGCATACTCGGCCAGTGAAAACGATGCCAACACCCGCACGGCCCGTTGCCGCATTGTGGGGGTGACCACCTACTACCTGACCGACTATCAGCCACTGGAAGGTACGTCTTACTACCGCCTGCGCATGGTCAATACAGATGGTACGTTTGCTTATTCTAACGTAGAAACAGTGACCATCACGCAGCAATACCGCGTGTATCCGATTCCTGCCGACGACAAACTGATAGTGGCCTTGGCCGAAGAAACGCAACAGACTAAAAAAGTGAATCTGACCTTGTACAACGTGTTGGGCTCTGTTGTCATGACTCGTTCACAACAGGTAAGTATGGCCCAGCCATCCATTGAACTGGCTACAAGCCGTTTGCAGCCCGGTGTGTACATGCTTGAAATCAACGACGGAAATACCAAGGTTCAGAAACGAGTAGTGATTAGCAGATAAGACGGATTCGTAGGATTGATAGATTAACATGATTCGACATGGTTACATCAAGTTAATCCTTCAATCCTACGAATCAGGGTTCTGACAAAGCCGTTTTGGGCAAATTTTGCCCAAAACGCGACAAGCAAAAAATAATCGGTTCGGTACATAACACATGAAAACCCGTCATGTATTTCTTGGGACACTTGTTCGCAGAGGCGCATTGGCACTGTGTGTTTGGCTGGGAGTTGCTACTGCGGCATTTTCGCAACTCAGAATCACACCCATCAGTCAATTTTCGGGTACGTTAAGCGTGTCGAGTGGGTTAATGAGTTTTCGCGTCTATAACGGAGCTGCTGAAATCACCAAAACGGTGGATGCCTATTTTGAATACAACATCAAGCCGGGCTGCGGTCAGCCGGTTTCGCATTCCATCAGTTATCCGTTCGGGGCCAGCAACACCAACCCAATCCGTGTCACTATATCTGGCCTCACTGTAGGGGACTATACTTATCGAATCAGGGTGGTGAGCGGAGCCACTACGCTTTACACACCTTGGTATCGTCTGAAAATCGTCAAAAGCGACAACGCACTGCCTGTAGTCACTGTGTCGCGGACTTTGGTTGACACGACACGAAAGGCTGACAGCGAATACATTTCAGTATTGAACCTAAACGGACAGGCCACGGACGATTGCACCGATACATTGAGTGTTTCTTGGGTCAAGACTTCCGGGCCGTCGGCTATCATGAACGACGATTTCAAGGGCAACCTGACGCTGAACGACCTCAGTGAAGGCGAATACGTGTTTGCGCTGGTTGCCGAAGACGACAGGGGCGGTGTTACGCGGGCTGAGGTCAAGGTCATCGTCCGGCCGCCGCCTTTGCCGCCGCCACCGCCGGTTTTGACTTACATGAAGGCGTTTTCGCCCAACGACGACACCATTGACGACCGGTGGAAAGTCACCGGCATCAGTGCCACGCCTGACATAACAGAAGTGCTGGTGGTCAACCAATTTGGGCAGCGAATCGAAACGCTACGGCCGCCGTTCATCAACGACGAAGTGTGGGACGGCACGCAGTTCGGAAAGCCCATGCCCGACGGAGCTTATTACTTTATTGTGAAGGACAAAACAAATCAGGAAATCAAGCGGGGCAGCGTCCTGTTGGTTCGTTAAGGGCCTCACTCCCAAGGAGAGGGACTTTCTGTCGGTTCTTTATGGTTTTACTTGCATAGGTGACATTATGCTTTCGCGTTTTGGGCAAAAATTGATAAATCCCGCAATAGGCGGGAACGCCCAAAACGGATTGCTGAGGCGGCCGTGGGCTGTGCCGCCATGCGTTTTGGGCAAAAAATGGCCAAAACGCCATATTCTCAATCAACCAGCAAGTAAATTCATAAACAACCTTTCTGTCTGGACTATGATTGACTTCGTCGAATTGACATTTCGTAGGATTAGAGGATTAACATGATTTCAGTTTGATAATCAAGGCAATCTCCTAATCCTACGAACCAAGGTTCTGACAATCTGCCGTTTTGGGCATTTTTTGCCCAAAACGCAATGAGAACTCTGTTGAGAAAAGTAAAAATCGTCAATAGGAAATTTCTGTAAAAATGCTCAAAACGGCGGTTTTTGTAAAGAAAAAACGAGAATGTTTTTGCTTTGCAAAACGCTTGTTGCCAATCGAAAGAGATACTGCTGAAAGATATCCGGCCTGCCAGTGTTTGTCGGCGGTATTGTCAATACAAACCAAACTGAAACAACGCCAACGTACAGAAAAGAATAGAAAACCGATACCGAAGGGGTTGTTCGTGTAAACCAGCTAATCGAGGTGAAAATTGAAAAACTTTACGCAAACATGGGTTAGCGTAGCGGTGGCATTTGTGATGGGACTGCTCGGAGGTGGCGCGTATGCGCAAGTGCTGAGTCCGAACCCTAACTACCATATCCAGACGTTCAACAACCTCTACCAGTTGAACCCCGCCATGGCCGGCAGCAACAACGAACTGACCGGCTTCCTTACGTATCACCAACAGATCATTTCCGGCTTCGAGGACACGCCCCGGCAAATCTCCCTCACTGCCGACGCGCCTTTTACCCGCACCCAGGATGTTGCCTTTGGCGGCAGCGTCTATACTTATCGCCGAAGCATTTTGCAAAGCACCGGCATGTCAGGCACGTTTGCCAAGAAACTGACACTGGGCAAGAAATGGCACACGTTGCGGCTGGGAGTCACTGCCGGGTTTTATTACAACAGCATCAACCCTGACGGCGTGAACATAGCCGACCCGGCCATTGCACGCCTGAACAATAAAATACAGCCCGATGTGGCTTTCGGCTTCAATTACCAGTTGAAAGGCTTTCAGTTCGGGTTGTCCCTGCCCAAACTCATGTCTTTTGCCACGGTGCAAGTCAATGACGGCGGCAGTGCCTCGGCTCTGCGCATCAGTCCGCTGGGCAGCCGTTTGGTTTACTTCTTCTACGATGCCGAGGTCAATCCCCGGTGGTCGGTGCGGCCGATGGTCGTGTACCGCTCGATGGACAATGCGTGGTCGGGCTTGGAAATGAACGTGCGTGCTTTGTACGAAGACAAATTTTGGTTTGGCGCAGCGTGGCGGCAGCAGTTCGGCGCGGCCGCTTTTGCGGGTTTCAAGGCCAAGAAACTCAGCGTGAGCTACGCGTACAAGGCGGCCAATTCGACCCAATGGGGATACGCCAATCCGGCCCACGAGGTGCAGTTGGGAATGTACTTGGGTCGTTTGGGCAAGGTCAAGAAAGTGGCTCGCGGCGGTGCCCGCCTGAACACCAACGACAGCTTCACGGCCAGCCGCGTGCGGAAGTCGAAATCGGCTGAAGTTAAGAAACCGGGCGGAGCCAAACCGACGGCGGGCGAATCAACCGCCACGCAAAAGCAGACCGAAAAACTACCCGGCAAGTCGCCCGACAAAAAGCCGACCACGAAACTGAAGGTAGAAAGCCTGCGCAAAGGCGAGTCGGCTAACGACTTGGCGGCAGGCAATTACTTGGTGGCTGGCTCGTACAAAACCGAAGCCGAAGCCAAGAAAGAGCAAGCCCGTCTCAAACGCGAATTGGGTAAGCAGAACTACGAGGTGAAAACTGGCTATCATTCTGACAAAAAACTGTACTACGTCTATGTGGCCGAAGGAGGCATGGAAGATGTGTCGCGGCGCGGCGAGGAATTGAAAAAGAAGAAAGGCTTTGGTAAGGTTTACCTGCTCAAAATCACCAACCGCCCGCACGGGGAAAGCTTGGAATAATGCGGAAGTCGGAGGGCGGATTGCGGAACGAAAAGAAAGTGCTCCGACTTATCGGGACACCTGGTCGTCTTGAATCACGGATGAAACCGATGACGCAGATTGCACGGATGGTGTCTGGAAAACCGCACTGTCTGTGTGAATTGTCTGTATGCATTCGTGACGTAAAGCGTTTTGGGCAATTTTTGCCCAAAACGACCGCAAGTCGTGGCACGACTTGCGGTCGTGCCACGACTCGCACAGGCCCGCCAAAGACAATAGGCTCGCGTTTTGGCTGTTTTTTGCCCAAAACGTCTCTATGTCAGAACTGTGATTTCAAGATGATTTGATTGATAGCTATGGTTGCTTTTTGACAGCATATTTTGATTGTTCCTACCAGACAAATTACTGTGAAATCTCAGTTTCGACAGATGTTTTGGGCAAAAATTGCCCAAAACTGCCTTCTGTTTTTCTCCTACCCCTTGGGGGCGACCAAAACGAAAGTTTTGGGGCGAGCCAGGAGGCTTTCTTACGCCAGAGAGAGCAGAAACTGCATCGTATCCACGCCGTCAGCGTAATCCTGTACACTGGGACATTGCGCCTGCCCGAACGCCACACTGCTCGGCCACCAACCTTCTCGTGAAACCACGCACTGAATGCGGTCTGCCGAAGATTTCAGGCGTTCGGCGAGGGTGGTTTTGTCGGCATAATATTCATAATACACGACGGCCATCGGAGCCGTCAACGCGTCGTTTTCGGTGAGCAGCAGGAAGCCGTTGTCGTAATGCGGCACTTGGTTCACCAGATGTACGGCCCGCTGGTATTGATAGTTGTTGGCGTATTTGTGGTGGTCGCCGATGCCGCCCAACGGCGCGAAAGCATCGAGCAGGCGGACGAAGTCAAACCCGTGCGGTACGAAAAGCTTGGAAACGTTACGGCAACCCAAACCGAAATACTGCGTAATGTCGCGGCCCAAAGCCAACAGTTCTTCAGCCGTTTCCTGACCCGTAAGCACAGCGCAAGACGTACGGTTCTGGCGGATGATATGCGGCTTGTGACCGAAATACTGCTTAAAATACCGGGCCGAATTGTCGCTGCCGGTGGCAATGAATGCATCGGCATCCGTCAGTCGCTCCACAAACCGAATCCGACCGGCAAAACTCGGTTCGATTTCGGTGAGCAGCGCGGCCAAGTTTTTGACAAGCACCGTGTCTTGGGAACTGAGTTTTGCGTGCAGCGTATGGCCGCTCAACAACACGCACATCAGGTCGTGGAAACCAACCGCCGGTATGTTGCCTGCCATCACTACACCAACGGTTCGTGGTTCGGTTTCTGTAAAACGGTATCGGTTCAGCCATTCGTCCAATGCCCCGGCATCCAGCATGGTCGCGATTCCGGAAATTGCCAACTTAACGGAATCGGCTGTAAACCAAGGGTTTTCGTATTGCGCACGTGCCTGCCAATCGGCGGATTGGTCGGCTGGCAAAGCCGCCAGTCGCTGGCCCAACTTAGCGAAAGCAACTTTGCGGATTTGCATGTCCTTTTTCGGTTCAGGAAGAGTCGACAGGATAGAATTCATTCCCGATTATGTTTATAGGTTTACCATATTTTTACTATCTTCGCAGCCTATTCGCAACAAAATTGCTAACATTTGTGTTCTCCGTACAACCATAGTCGCTAATTTTGCATTAAATCCAACTGAACCATCGCTTAACCATACTAATTAACTTAAACAGGAGCAACATGGCAATAATGATAACCGACGAATGCATCAACTGTGGTGCATGTGAACCAGAATGCCCGAACACTGCCATTTACGAAGGCGGCGTAGAATGGACTTGGGCCGGCGGCACTGATTTGACAGAAGTAGAGTTGGAGGACGGCGTTGTTTTGGATGCCAAAGCGAAACAAGATCCTGTCTCTAATGAATATTATTACATTGTGTCGGGCAAATGCACCGAGTGCATGGGCTTTCATGAAGAACCCCAATGCGCTGCCGTATGCCCGGTTGACTGCTGCGTGGACGACCCTGAATACCGCGAAACGGAAGAGGAATTGCTGGCCAAGAAAGCTTGGATGCACGCCGAGACCGTCTGATTTGCGCCATGCGCCGAATTGTTCGCGAAAAATTGGTAGTGACAGTTGCGTTGTATGATTGCTTACCTTATCTTTGCGCCACTGTTTACGAAACGGTCCATTCGTCTAGGGGTTAGGACGCATCCCTTTCACGGATGAAACACGGGTTCGATTCCCGTATGGACTACCATACCGGAAAAGCGCGAAACATCGCTGCTTTTCCGGTTTTTTGTTTTCTGCAACTCGCTGGAAGTCAGGTATATAAGTCTCACTGCTTCGTTGACACGAGGTGTTCGATATTGCTCACCGTCGAAACACAGTTTTTCAGGGTATATCGAACCGATGATTTCACGCTTCTTGACGGTATCGGCATCCGAGTAAATTTTGTCCAAGTTGGATAAGGCACTTACGGCTTTATCCAGCAGTCTGTCGATTCCTGAGGCCTGCCTGCCAGATACCATTGCCGTCAGCTTTGCCTCCAAACGGTTCAGGTTATCTTCGCATTCCTTTTTGATTGCCCGGTAGTCCGCCGAATCAATGCTTCCTTCCAACAGCAGTTCCCTCGCTTTGTTAATTTTTTCGTTTTGCTTTCCGATCCTTTCACTGAGTTGCCTTTGTTCGCTTTGTTGCCGGGACATGGCTTCTTTCAGGAGTGTGGTGATGACCGTCCTGTACAAAACCTCGACTCCCGGGTTCGGCTTGTATCTTTTCAATTCCTCGACAAAGGCGGTGTTGGCCCTGTCCGCCCGGTACCGGCAACCGCAGGTCGCAACACAGTGGTAGTAATGGTATAGTTTTTTCTTGCCTTTCGAAGCACTGCCGGTCAGCATCCGGCCGCATTTGTGACAAACCAGATAGCCGCGCAAGGGCAGGTGTTCGCTGGATGTAGTTTTGGTACTTGGACGTTCTTGTCGCTTTTTTCCGTCCAACACGTCCTGCACTTGGTAGAACAATGCCTCGCTGACGAGAGGCTCGTGCTGGCCGTCAACCAGACGGCTTTCCTCGTCCTTGAACCGGGGAACGAAAATCTTGCCGCAATAAACCGGATTGCGCACCAGCCGCCAGAAATTGCTTCGTCCGCATTTCAAGCCTTTCTTGTTCAGACACTGCCTGATTTGATCGGCGGCCAGCGTCCCGTGTGCCAGTTGCTCAAAAGCCCATTGTATCAGCGAGGCTTCCGGTTCTTTTCTGGCGATTTGTTTGCGACCCTCCTCGCTCGCTTTGTTCACGTAACCGATTGGGGCGGGTCCCATCCAACGCCCTTCCTTCATGGCCCGTCTCATACCGTAGAGTACATTCAACGCCCGGCGGTCGTTCTCCACTTCCGGGGCGGCCAAGTAAAAGGCCAGCATCATCTTGTTCTCCGGGACGGACAAATCCAGCGGTTGCTCGGCTGCTTGTGGCTCTGCGCATAGTTTTTTGAGCGTACTGATCATTTGGTAAGCATCGCCGGCATTACGGCTGAAACGATCCCACTTGGTGAAAAGGATCAGGTCAATTTTCCCTTATGTTTTTTTATATCAAGAAGCAATTTGTTCCATTCGGGTCGGTTGAAGGTTTTGGCTGAATGGTCTTCATAGACAACTTTCCTGATTTGAATGGAATTGATCTCGCAGTATTTGCGCAGCACCTCTTCCTGATTGCGTTGCGAGTAGCCTTTGTCGGCTTGTTCGTCGGTGCTCACGAGGATGTACAAGTCGGCTGTTTTCATAGGGAAGGTTGCGATTTATTGTAGCTGGTGGTTGTTTGAGTAAATATGTACAATCAGGGCGAATTTTCCGCATATATAGACAGTGTGATTTTCGCCAACTTATACAAGAACTCCAAGATTTGTTTTGCTTGTTCAATGGTGACTTGCATGCCGTTTTTCTTCAGGATTTCCACTGCTTTCTCTGGCGTTATGTTTGCAACCCCTCCGATCTCCATCTTACACCTCCTTCAAAACGAAAGCCCAACAAAGGGCTTTGCAGGTTTTTACACTTATTGAAATCCTCTGTGCAATGATTAACAAAATGAATCCTGTTGCCTTTGTCGCGTTTGAACGAAGGCTCGTGCCGAATGTAGCCGAACACATCCAAGTCGCGGACGCACTTGTGGCAGGCGGCCGGAGCCGAAACCTTGGCGATGCGCATGATCCGGTGGCTGAAGGCCTGCGCCGGATTGCCGCACCCATGCATCCGTCAGTATCGGAGCAAGACGGCGCAGATGTCGCTGTGGGTGACCGGGATGCGCAGGTCAATCTTCACAATCTCCTGCATGCCGGGTGTGCTCAGAATGGTACCGTACACCTTGGTCACATCGTTGGTTGTCATCATCGCAGTGCTTTTTTAAGGTTCGACTTCACGGCGTAAAGATAGCCAGGCTGTGCCAAAGCATCCCCGTCAAAATATGGTGGGGACGGGAGAATGCCGAACCGTGTCTTTACCTTCGTAGTGTCAATTCATTGAATGTCGGGTAGTGAAGTCGGAAACACGGATTATGGACGCAAGAAACGGTTGGCATTCGATTGACGAGGCCAGGGAAACGGACATGGTGGATTACCTGTCCGGGTTGGGATACGAGCCATCCAAAATCAGGAATGTTGACATTGGTGCCGTTCGCCTCTGCGCATGGAGAAAACACCTTCCTTCAAGGCCAATCGCAACCTGAACCGCTGGTACGACTTCGGGCTTGGCGAAGGGGGTAGCCTCATTGATTTCGGCATCCTGTATCACCGGTATACGGTTGCCGAACTGCTCAGAAAAGTCAACGGTGACGGCTTGTTGCAAAAGCCGGTTTCACGTCTTGCCGAAGGGATTAATAGAAAGGAAAAAGAAAGCAAAACGACCGTCCTGCGGGAAAGGGAACTGGCTTCGTTTTCCTTGGTTCGCTACCTTGAAAACAGACGGATTCCCCTTCACATCGCCGAACTGTTCTGTAAGGAAATCGACTACCGGATCGGCGAAAGAAATCGTTGCGGAATCGGCTTCAAGAACGATGCGGGCGGCTATGAGATCCGCAGCCCTTTCTCCAAAATCAGCAGCTCGCCCAAGGGTATTACCACCGTCCGTAACGGTGCCGATGAAGTCCGCGTATTCGAAGGCTTTTTCGACTTTTTGTCTGCCCTTGTCATGGACTCAAAGACGCTTTACGGGCAAAGCGATTACCTCGTTTTGAATTCGGTTTCCTTGTTTGAGAAAGCCCGTCCTTTTCTGGAGCAGCATCAATCCATTCGGTTGTATTTGGACCGAGACGCAGCAGGTCAAAAATGCACCGAGCTTGCCCTGTCCTTGAGTGGCAAATACAGGGACGAAAGCCTTCTTTATGCAGGCTATAAAGATGTAAACGATTGGCTGGTGTACACGGCGGACAGGGTAAAGTAAAAAGGAAAATAAGGGTGTATTGAAAACCGGCAGCACATTTTTTAAGAAATTATACAGATGTGTGTTGTGTACTTTTCGTCAAAACCAGGTAAAAGATTTTGGGGACTTGGCCTAAGCAACGGGATTGCCACTTTGTAGCAATCGGCAAGATGTCCGGTTGTTTAACAACCGCTCCAGACAGCCCTTCACTCCGAGGTCGTGGGCAAGAGGGTTAAACCTGTCGGGACAGAATCTGTGAACATGAAAACGAGGACAATATGAAAGCAAAGCAGCCCAACCGCTCCCGCTTGATTGGCCTCCGGCTCACGCCGGAGGAATATGAGAAACTGGAGAAGAAATGGCGGGCCAGCACGTGTCGCAAACTGAGCGATTATGTGCGCAAGGGCCTGTTCGAAAAGCCCATCACGACCTTGTACCGCAACCGGTCGCTGGACGAACTAATTGCCGAGGCGAGCAGGCTCCGAAGCGAGTTGAACGGTATTGCCAGTAACTTCAACCAAGCGGTCAAGAAACTTCACACCCTGCAGCAAATCGCCGAGTTCAGGACTTGGATTCTGACCTGCGAAGTGGAAAAGAAACTCCTGTTGGACAAGATTGATCAGATCAAGGATCACATCCGGAAAATAGCCGAACAATGGTTGCAGTAATCAAGACCGGCTCGTCGGTTCGCCGCCTGGTGAACTACAATGAGAATAAAGTGAAGCAAGGCGTGGCCCAGTGCATAGAGGCCTCCAATTACCCGATGGATGCGGACAAACTGTCTGTCCGTCAGAAGTTAAGCTGCCTGGTCAAGCAGGCGGCGTTGAACGAGAACGTAAAACGCAGCAGCGTCCACATCTCCTTGAACTTCGGGCCGGGCGAGCGGGTGGGTGTCGAAAACCTGAAGGCGATTGCCGACACCTACATGCAAGGAATCGGCTTCGGGATCAACATCCGGGCCGACGGCAGCCGGATTGACATGCAAAACATCGGGCGCAACCGGTCGGAAAAAGTCCGGAAGGAAATTGAGGAATCCTTCGGCTTGGTCAGGGCCAGGCAAAGCGGACAGAAGCAAAACCACCGGCCCGAACCGATCGGCGTAACGAGGGTCCGGTACGGAAAAACCGAGACCAAGAAAGCCATCGGCACGGTGCTGGATTTCGTGCTGAAAAACTACCGCTACGCCTCGCTGCCGGAACTGAACGCGGTGCTCGGCCAGTACAACGTCAGGGCCGATTGCGGCAAGG
>JALOMD010000086.1 GCA_025455595.1 Cytophagales bacterium
TGCCAACCTCCCCTACCCTGCCGTCCAAGCTGCCGCACGTGGGCACCACGGTTTTCACCGTCATGTCGCGGCTGGCACAGGAACACAACGCCGTCAATCTGGGGCAGGGTTTCCCCGATTTTCCGTGTTCGGACGAACTGGTTGAACTGGTGGCCCAAGCCATGCGCGACGGCCACAACCAGTACGCCCCCATGCCGGGCCTGATGAGCCTGCGCGAAGCCATTGCCGAAAAAACCGAACGGCTTTACGGCCACGCTCCCGACCCGGAAAGCGAAATCACCGTCACGTCGGGTGGAACCGAGGCGTTGTACGCGGCCATCAGTGCCGTGGTACGCCCCGGCGACGAAGTGATTGTGCTGGAGCCGTGTTACGACAGCTACCTGCCCGCCATTGAACTCAACGGCGGCGTGCCGGTGTGCGTGCCGCTGCGTTCTACAGACTTTTCGATTGATTTCGACCTGTTGCGGGCGGCCTTTACGCCGCGCACCAAAGCGTTGATAATCAACACGCCGCACAATCCGACGGGCACGGTGCTGAGGCAAGCCGACATGAACCAACTGGCCGCCTTGCTGCGTGACACCGATGCGTTCCTGATCAGCGACGAGGTCTATGAACACATCGTTTTCGACGGCGAGGCGCACCAAAGCGTGCTGCGGCACCCGGCCCTGCGCGAACGCAGTTTCGTGGTGTCGTCGTTCGGCAAGACTTATCACGTCACGGGCTGGAAGTTAGGCTATTGCGTGGCTCCGAAGGCATTGACCGTTGAGTTTCGGAAAGTCCACCAATACCTCACGTTCTCGTCGTTCACGCCGCTGCAAGTGGCCTTGGCCGCGTACCTGCGCAACACCGACGCGTACGAGTCTCTACCGACATTTTATCAGCAAAAACGCGATTATTTCACAGACCTGATGCAAGACACCCCGTTCCGATTGCGGCCTTGTGCGGGCAGTTATTTCGTGCTGGCCGAATACGGCCACCTGACTGATGAAAACGACTACGATTGCGCCATCCGCCTGACCAAAGAAATCGGTGTGGCAGCAGTACCGTTGTCTGTATTCTACAGAGAAAAGACAGACAACAAACTGCTGCGCTTCTGTTTTGCCAAGCGAGAAGAAACGCTGCAAGAAGCGGTAGAGCGGCTGGCAAAAAGCCTGTAGCATCACGCCGTGGCGTGATGCTACATCCGTAGGGTTTCCTAATAGCGTTTCGAGCAAAAATTGACCAAAACGGTTATATAGGGGGCATACCTGTCTGCTTGCCACGATTTAGCGTGGTTCGCCCGTACATTCCCACAGCTCGGCAAAAGTCAATCCGAACTTGTATCGAACAAAGGGCGGGGGCAAGCCCCGCCCCTACATTTCTGTTTTTTCTGTCAATCATGTAAATTCTGATTCTGACACTGGTGTTTTGAGCAAAAAACACCCAAAACGTCGTTAGTTAAAAAAGCTGAAATACTCTACAAAAAACAACAATTTCAAGACGAACACAAATATCGCCGAGTCTTTTTTTACTAACGACTAATGGCCAAAGGCTAACACCTCACGATGAACAACCTCCGCGTCACCCTCGTACAGACAGCGTTGCATTGGGAAAACCCCGCCGCCAACCGTGCCGACTTGGAAGAAAAACTCCGTCCGCTGGCAGGCACCACCGACCTGATTGTACTGCCCGAAATGTTCACCACCGGCTTCACCATGAACGCCTCCGCCGTAGCCGAACCCATGAACCTGACCACCTTCAAGTGGCTGAAAATGATGGCCGCCCACACGCAGGCCGTGGTCACGGGCAGCTACGTGGTCAGTGAAAAGGGCCACTATTACAACCGCCTCGTGTGGATGCGCCCCGACGGCACCTACGAAACCTACGACAAACGCCACCTGTTCCGCATGGCCCGCGAACACGAAACCTACACGGGCGGCACGCGGGCCGTTTTCCCCACCATCGGCGAGTGGCGTTTCCTGCCGCTCATCTGCTACGATTTGCGCTTTCCGGTCTGGAGCCGACAAGCGCCCCCCCAGCCCCAAGCCCCACCCCCGGCCCCTCCCCCAAGGGGAGGAGAGGTAAAAAGCCCCCTCCTTGGGAGGGGGTTGGGGGAGGCCGCTACCGCCGACTGCTTGCTCTACGTCGCCAACTGGCCGGAGGCGCGGCGGCACCACTGGAACACGTTGCTCACGGCCCGCGCCATTGAGAACTTGGCTTACGTCATCGGCGTGAACCGCGTGGGAACGGACGGCAAAAACATCCCCTACAGCGGCGATTCCGTGGCGATTAGTCCGCGCGGCGAACGGATTTTCCACGCCGAGTACCAAGAAATTATCCAAACCGTGGAATTGGACGGCGAGGCGTTGCGCACTTACCGCGAGCAATTCCCGGCGTATTTGGATGCAGATGCATTCACGATTTTGTAATCGGTGCAAAACCGTTTTTTTCATCCAAATATTGTTTTAAAAACTGATGTCACGTAGCGTTTTAGCCGTTTTTTGCCTAAAACAACTTTAGAAGATCATTTTCTGTAGTGTCTTCTCAATCTCTCCGTGACATTGGTTACAAACATCGTGTGTTGATTCGGCAAAAATTGCTTGAAACGCCTTTGACATCATCTTTGTAAACAATCGTTTTGGGCGTTTTTTCTTAAAACCCCGTGCAACACCAACCATAAATCCTGAATCAAAATGACCACTTTCCTGTACCGCCCCGTCAACCAGAAAGAGTTGGACTTGATTGAACAGTCCGGCTGGACAAAATTCCCGCCGCGACTGCCCGAACAGCCGATTTTCTATCCGGTGCTGAACGAAGAATACGCCACCCAAATCTCCAAGGAGTGGAACGTACCCGCTTACGGCACAGGATACGTCACGCGTTTCGCCGTGGACAGCGAATACCTGAACAAATTCGGCGTGGAAAACGTAGGCGGTGCCATTCACAACGAACTGTGGGTTCCGGCCGAGGAACTGGAAGAATTCAACCGGCACATCGTCGGCAAGATAGAAGTCATTGCCAAACACGAAAGTTAAGCCGGAACGCAGCATTCGGCGGTGCTTTTACGTGCGTTTTGGGCAAAAATTGCCCAAAACGCCTGCCGCCCTTCCTTCCCATTGCCGTTGCTGGTCAGCTTTTTGTAGCGTAGCTTTGTCGCGTTTCCGACACATTCATTCGGAATTCACTCATTCAATCATTGACATGGAAATTAGAGTTCGTTTCGCACCCAGTCCTACGGGCGGCCTGCACATTGGCGGTGTTCGCACGGCGTTGTACAACTACTTGTTTGCCAAGAAGATGGGCGGAAAAATGCTGCTGCGCATCGAAGACACCGATCAAAAACGCTTCGTGCCCGGAGCCGAGGAATACATCATCGAGTCGCTGAAATGGGTGGGCATCCAGATTGACGAAGGCCAAGGCGTGGGCGGGCCGCACGCCCCTTACCGGCAGTCGGAACGGCGGGAGATTTACCAGCAATACGCGCAGCAACTGCTTGATGCGGGCCACGCTTACTACGCCTTCGACACCGAGGACGAAATCGAGGCCATGCGCCAACGGCTGCAGGCCGCCGGTGCGGCCAACACGTCGTACAACGCCCTGACCCGCACGCAGATGCGCAACTCGCTGACCCTCGGTGCCGACGAAACCAAACGCCTGATGGATGCCGGAACGCCCTACGTGGTGCGGGCCAAAATACCGTTGAAAGAAGAAATCCGCTTCAAAGACTTGATTCGCGACTGGCAGGTGGTGCACGCCAACACGCTCGACGACAAGGTGTTGATGAAGTCGGACGGGTTGCCGACCTACCATTTGGCCAACATCGTGGACGACCACCTGATGCAAATCACCCACGTGATTCGCGGCGAGGAATGGCTGCCGTCGGCTCCGCTGCACGTGTTGCTGTACAAGTTTTTCGGCTGGCAAGCCCCGCAGTTTGCGCATTTGCCGCTGATTCTGAAACCCGATTTGCTGGACGAAAAAGGAAACGTAATCGAAGTTCGCCACGGCAAACTCAGCAAACGCGATGCCGACGAAATGAATTTCCCGATTTTCCCGCTGACTTGGAACGGCACCAACGACAACGACGAGGACATCACTTCTGTAGGCTACCGGGAAGCTGGTTATTACACTGACGCGTTGATTAATTTCCTGGCTCTGTTGGGCTGGAACGACGGTTCGGACAAGGAGTTTTTCACGGTGGACGAACTGGTTCAGTCGTTTTCGCTGGAACGTGTCCACAAGGCAGGCTCCAAGTTCGACATCCGCAAGGCAAAGTGGTTCAACCAGCATTATTTGCGGGCCAAATCCGACACAGAACTGGCCGCCGGGGTGGTTGAGGCATTGAAGCGACAAAATATTGCCTGCACAACCGAGAAAGCGGAAAAAATCGTCCGCCTGATGAAAGAGCGGGTTACTTTCCCGCAGGAAATCCATGAACAGACGATGTTTCTGTTCGCCGCGTCGGAAACTTATGACGCAACGGCCGTACAGACCAAATGGAACGCCGAAGCCGCCGGATTGCTGTCGAATTTCAAAGATGAACTGACGACGCTAACTGATTTCAACGCCGAAGCCGCCAAACACACGCTGCACGTTGTATTGGAAAAAGCCGGCGTGAAAATAGGCAAAGTGATGCCCGCCCTCCGGCTGGCCCTGACCGGTGCCGCCAACGGCCCCGACCTGATGCAAATCATGGACATCTTGGGCCGCGACGAAACCCAAAACCGAATCGCCCTTGCGCTGGGAAAGCTCGGACGATGAATTCTATTTTGAATGAAGGAATGACAGAATGAATGAATAGCGTCCCGGCAGGTCGGGATTGCTCAAAACGTCAAACACCACCACCTTTGGCAAAGCTTTGAGCTTTGCCAAAGGTCGAATTTCGGGGGCGTTTTGGGCAAAAATTGACAAATCCCGCAATTGGCGGGAACGCCCAAAACATCCGGCAACAGACCTGACCGACAGGCACAGGATTTTGGCGTTTCGTCTGTCTGTTCACAGAATTCCAATAAAATCACAATTGTCAAATTCTCTTCCTGACAGTGAAAAGGCGTTTTAAGCAAAAAACGTCAAATTCAGCCCCCGCCGAGTGCGTGGCAAGAATCGGTGGAAACATCCAGAACAGCATCTGTACAGACAATTGAATATCTCGAACATTTTTAATTCCGAATTCTAAATTCAAAAAATCATGGCTAAGAAAAAAGATAATCCTGACGACAAGCCCCGCGTTCACCCCGAACTCGACGGCTTGGAACTGACCGTCAATACGTTCGGCGAAATCACCGCCAACTATGACATTGACAAAATCAACGAGTTTCTCAACCGCAAGGTTGACGACAAAAAGCTCCGCAACCGCAAGGACAAAAAGTGAGGCGGCCTCCCCCAACCCCCTCCCAAGGAGGGGGCGACCCCATCCCCGGCCCTTCCCCCAAGGGGGGAGGGAGTAAATCTCCTCCCCCTTGGGGGAGGTTGGGTGGGGGCTTCGTTTTGGGCAAATATTGCCCAAAACGCATTCTGAATTGGCTTCGCCGAACTGACGTTTCACAATTCTGAATTCTAAATTAAATTCGTACTTCGTAAATCGTACTTCGTACTTCAAAACCATGCGTTCCCACGAAATTGACTACAAAATCATCGGCGAAGACATCCAAATCGTCGAGATTGACCTTGACCCGAACGAAACCGTCATCGCCGAAGCCGGTGCCATGATTTACATGCACGACGGCATGGCTTTCGAGACCAAGATGGGCGACGGCTCGGCCCCGAACAGCGGCTTCATGGGCATGCTCAAGAAAGTCGGCTCGCGGCTGCTCACCGGCGAGTCGCTGTTCATGACACACTTCACCAACCGGGGCGCGGCCCGCACCCAAGTGGCGTTTGCGGCCCCCTACCCCGGCACCGTGCTGCCCATTGACTTGGGCAAAATCCCCGGAAACACGCTGATTACACAGAAAGACAGCTTTTTGTGCGCCGCGCTGGGCACCAGCCTTTCCATTCATTTCAACCGCAAAATCGGCTCCGGCATTTTCGGCGGCGAGGGGTTCATCCTACAAAAAATGCAGGGCGACGGGCTGGCGTTCATCCACGCGGGCGGCGTGGTGATTGAGAAACAACTGCGCAACGAAACCCTGCGCGTGGACACCGGCTGCGTGGTGGCCTTCGAGCCGGGCATTGACTTCGACATCCAGCAAGCGGGCGGGCTGCGTTCGATGATGTTCGGCGGCGAAGGGCTTTTTCTGGCCACGCTGCGCGGCACGGGCCGGGTGTGGCTACAGTCCATGCCGATATCGAAGTTGGTGGAGGCATTGGCTCCGTACGGCCGCAACAGCAGCAAGGAAAGCGGCTCGGTGCTGGGCGGCCTCGGCAATCTGCTGGACGGAGACTGAGATTAATTCAGAATGTAGAATTATGAATTCAGAATGGGCGTTTTGGGCAAAAATTGCCCAAAACGCCGTCTGTTTTTCATGGCATGTTTTGCGGATGATCTGTCCCGATGCATCGGGATGCCATGCTTGTTTTCCCGAACGCAACTGTTTGTTCATACAAGGCGTTTTGGGCAAAATTTACTTAAAACACCGACTACGTAAACCAACACGGCGAATCGATTTTGAAGCCACACAATTGTCATGGAAACCGTCCTATGACTTCTATTCAAAATGATGCACAATTGTCATGACCAAATACATACTTTCTCTGTTGATTACAGTGATCCTCTATTCCTGCATCCCGACGCAACCGACTGAGGAAGAAAAACAAGAAGCCTTGCAAAAAGCTGTTTTCGACAGTAAAATCACAGAAAAACTGCTCGCCTACGAAAGACTGAAAACCTTCCTCGAAAACAACGCCGCTGCCATCATTGCTTATCGCGACAGCAAAAACGTGGTGCAGGTGGTCGGCACCGACTCCACGTACTTGATGTCCGAAGACTGTTACACATTCTTCCAAGGCAATCCCTCCACCGACATCACTAACGTGCCGGACTCGCTGAAGACACAACTCACCGAGATTTACAACGCCATCGGAAAACAGAACATTGAATCGTTTACAGTCTGCAACGACAAGCGAATTTCCATTGAGGCCAAACAGGACAAAGTACAGAAACGGCTGCATGTCGTACACGCTTTGGTTTGGAATACAAAACAATGGACAGAGGTTTACGAACGGAGCAAAGACACAATGCTCAACGGCAATTGCATCTATCGGCTTGGCCTGCACGAGGAGGTAGGATACTGATTAATTCAGAAACGTAAGTTCGGCGAAGCCAATTATGAATTTAGAATTCAGAATTTAGAATTGACGTTTTGGGCAATTTTTGCCCAAAACGCGTTTTACGTGCAGGTCTGTACGCTGTGCGTCAGACCGGAATCGCAGGCTCGCAAAAGACAATAGACAGTTGTCCCGACACGTCTGGATTGCTCAAATCGCCCTCTGCGTGAAATTGTTTCTCGCAAAGCACGCAAAGGCTCCCGCAAAGGACGCAAAAGGAACGTACACAACCTTGCAAACCAGTATACCTAAACCTGCATGGCTTTTGCTTGTAGTCCTAATTTTATTGATGCCAAAAACAAAAAGCCCCGACTTGCATCGGGGCTTTTTTCATTCGTTTTCCGGACGGGGCTGCGGGGTTTGCTCTACAATCGTGTCGTCTGTTGTGCCGTTTTCAGTGGCTGAATAATCCGGCGTTTCTGTCGTATTTGTAGAATTGGGCGAGGTTTGGGGCGTTTCGTGCGGGTGGGCGAAGAAACGCCGCTGCATAATCAGAATCACGGCCACGCCGACGAAGATGGACGCATCGGCAATGTTGAAAATCGGCCACAGCGAGTAGTATTCGCCGCCCATGAGCGGCAGCCATTCGGGCAGGTAGCCTTTCCAAATGTCCAGATACAGCATGTCCACCACTTCACCGTGAAACCACGGCGTAGGCGGCGGCACGGGCGGTAGCGTCGGGTTCGGGTTGGGGGTGTGGGCAATGAAGCCGAACCACTTGCCGTAAAAGGTGCTGTCAATCACGTTGCCCACGGCTCCGGCCAAAATCAGGGCCGTACACCAAAGCAGGCCGGGATGCATCTGTTTCTTGATAAGGTAATACAGGTAGTAGCCGATGCCGAACATGGCCAGCAGGCGGAACACACTCAGTACCAACTTGCCGTATTCGTGGTCAAGCACGATCCCGAAGGCCATGCCGGGATTGCGGGTGTAGTGGATTTTGAACCAGTCGCCCAGCACGCGGATTTCTTCGCCGAGGTACATGTTCTGGTGAACGACCGTTTTCACCGCTTGATCCAGCACAATCACGCCCAAACTGAGCAGAAAATATTTCAAATATTTCACTTGGTTTCTATCGCTTAATACTAAGTTGTCCTGAGTCTTGCGTCTTTAGTCTTGAGTAAACAATCGGTGGTTGTCAATACGTTTACTCGTTTGCCGATGCGCAATATTCGGCTTGTTTTGATACAACCTATGAAAAAAGCCCGTCCGCTGGTCGGCCGGCCCGCAAAGGTACGCGTTTAATTCAGAATTATGAATTCAGAATTCAGACAGAGGTTTTTGGGTGGATGCGGGATTTCCGGCTTACGCGGTGTTTTGGTTTCCGGCTTACGCGGTGTTTTGGGCAATTTTTGCCAAAAACGCCCCTTGAATTGGCTTCGCCGAATCTTTGATTTCTGAATTCATAATTCTGAATTCTTAATTAATCCCTGCTTGCCCCACCAAGAAGACGGCGTTGCCGAAGAGCAGTTTGCCGTGTTGCCAGAACGAACGGAACAGCGGGTTTTCGGCCATGAAAATCACCTGCCCACGACCCAACTCTTGTACGCCGAACACGGCGGCGTTTTGCAACTTGGGTTTGAGGCGGTGCCCCACGTGCCCGGCCACGTAGCTGCCAGCCGTGAGATAGCCCACGTTCCAGCCTTTCTTGAGCAGTTCAAAGGTTGTGTTGTTGCGCAGCAGGGCGTAATACGTGCCGTCGTAGCCGAAGGCCAGCGGGTGCGTTTTGTCCAGTGTGACGCGATAGACGCTGCCCTGCACCAGCCGGGTCAGGTCTTCGCGTTCACGTTCGGCGTAGGTTTTCAGCGTATCCGTGGGCGAGGTCGCTTTCTTGGCCGTCCCTTTGTCCTCCGGTTTGGCTTTCCAGTCGAGGTCGGCTTTGTCGGCCAGCGTTTCGGTGGCTTCTTCCAAGGCAATCAGCCGGCCACCCTCCTGCACCCAATCTTTCAGGCGGTTGGCGGTGCGTTCGGTCAGGATGCTGCCGTACATCCCGGCGGGCAGTATCAGCACGTCAAGCTGCTGCAAGGGCGTGGAGGCCAAACGGCTGGCTTCGATCACCGCCACGGGATAGTTGATTTCCTGCTCAAAGAAATGCCACGCCGAGCCGAAGCCGTCGGTGGAAATGCTCGGCCCGGTAACCAACCCGATGCGCGGCGGCTTGACAAAATGCACGAAATCGGAGCCGAAGTCGGAGCCTTTGTCCACGAAGCCCGTCGCCACCGGTGTCAGCGTCACGCCCAAGGCGGTTGCCTGTTCGGTCACGGTTTTATCGAAAGCGTCGCCCAGCGGCTCATTGCCGGTGCGTGTAATCAGCAGCGTGCCCGCTGCATACTGCTTGCCACCGATTTCAAAAGGTGTTTCGGCATTGCGCAGCTTGATTTTCTTGCGCAGCAGCGCGGCCAGAAAACGCACGTCGCGCAAGTCTTTCCATTCGGCCAGATAGGCGTAAGGCTTGGCGACGGCGGCAGGCGCGGCAGCCGTTTTCACCGGCGTGGCCGACACACCGCCCGTGTAGCGATTCGGCAGGGCGTAAGCCGGCAGGCCGTAGGCGTAAGGCACAGCCCACGAGGTCAGGTCGTAGGTCAGCGTGTCTTCCAGTTTCGGGTTCGGGTCGAACATCACGCGCAGCAACGCCGACTTTGGCTGGTAGGCACTGATTACCAAGTCATTGTCGTCCACGTTGGCGGTTTCTGTTTTGCCGGTCGTGTAGCTGAAGCCTTTCACCGAGCCGCCCTTGCTGGCGTATCCGTACCGGATGCCGTTGCGGTCAAGCAGTTCGGTCAGGTGGCGAGCCTTGCCGTCTTGTCCTTTGGTTTTGATGAGAAAAGACTTGTACGGCCCGCCGGGATTGTTCCGCGAATCGTCGAAGTACTTGCGGAACTCGCGCACCACCTCGTCGGGGCGGGTTGCCACGGCCTCGATGCTGGCCCAACTGGCGGCCACGTGGTGTTCGATGCGTTCGGTCAGCGTCAGCGTGTCGCCTTCGGTGGTCAGGATGCCCAGCCCCGCCCGTCCGCTCCCGCCTTGCTCGTAGGTCATGCCGATGGCTCCGTTGAACGACGGCCACGTGTCGCCGAAACTGGGATAGAACAGATCGAACCTTTCGCGGGTGTAGTAGAGCCAGTAGTTCTTGTCGAAACGTTTGCGGTTGGCTTCGCCGATGCGGTCTTGGAACTGCCGCTGCCACGCGGTAAGTCCTTCGTGATAAGGCTTGGCCGACGGCGCGAAAAAGTACGGCGACTCCGGCCCCATTTCGTGGAAGTCGGCGTGCAGGTGCGGCAGCCACTGGTTGTACAGAGCCAGCCGCTGGCGGGTTTCCTGCTGGGTTTGCCAAGCCCAGTCGCGGTTCAAGTCGAACAAATAGTGGTTGTAGCGGCCGCCGGGCCACGGTTCGTAGTGTTCGCGGGCGAAAGGCAACGGCTGGTAAGGCTGGTTGGCCACTTGCCGGTACCACTGCACGTAGCGTTCGTGGCCGTCGGGGTTCAGGCACGGGTCGAGCAGCACCACGGTGTTCTTGAGCCAGTTTTGGGTTTCGGCGTTGGCCGGGTTCGCCAAGTCGTACAGCACCTGCATCACCGCCTCCGACGACACGGCTTCGTTGCCGTGGACGTTGTAGCTCAGCCACACAATGGCCGGTTGGCTTCCCGTCGGCGTACCGTCGGCCAAGCCGGCCAGCCGCAGGTTGTTGGTGCGGATTTCGTCCAGCCGCCGCAGGTTTTCGGGCGAGGCCACGGCCATCACCAGCAACGGGCGGCTTTCGTAGGTCTGCCCGTATGGAATGAGCTTGCACCGGTCGGGTGCCTGCGCGGCCACGGCCTCGAAGTACTGTACCATACGGTGGTGCGGCGTGAACTGCTCGCCGAGCCGATAGCCGAGGAAGGTTTCGGGCGTGGGCGGTGCTTGGGCAAATGCGGCCCGCAAGCCGAACAATAGGAGAAAAGCCGCTGGCCTCAAGAAAGTGCCGCTGGCGGAAAGGCAAGACAAAATGTTTTGAAGACAAGTAGAGAGAATGCGCATAACGGGGTTTTGGGTGGTTGAGGGGACTGTCCCGCAAAATGGAGAAATATCTCGGATTTGGCAAAGGAGATGTTGTAGTCAGGTGGCTTAGCCAAGGCTGGGCGTTTTGGTTGTTTTTCGCCCAAAACGTCGTGTACTCAAACTTTGGCAAAGTTCAGGACTTTGCCAAAGTTGCCCTGCTGGCGCAGGATTCGTATCCCGCGCCAGCCGAAAAGCGTTTTGAGCAAAAATTGCCCAAAACGCTCAACGACAAATAATTTTCAGTAAACAGAGAAGCCGCTTTCCAAATCGAAAAATTTCCCAACTTTACGTCCTTGCAAAGCCACCCCTACCCTGCTTCTCGTCATGGACACCTCGTTTGTCGGCTACTATTCCTCGCCCATCGGCTGGGTGCAAGTCACGGCCACCCACGAAGGCGTGGCATCGGTATTGTTCGTGGAAAACCAAACCAAAGCCGCCTCCGAACAACAGCCCGAACACATTCAAACGTGCCTCGCCCAACTCGACGAGTATTTCAAAGGCGAGCGGCGCAATTTCGACGTGCCGCTGGTGGTGAAAGGCACGCAGTTTCAGTTACAGGTGTGGGAGGAACTGGCCCACATCCCATACGGCAAACTCACCACCTACAAGGCGTTGGCGCACAAGCTCAAAAGTCCGGCGGCCATCCGGGCCATCGGGGCCGCCAACAGCCGCAACCCGCTGTGCCTTATCGTACCCTGCCACCGCGTGGTAGGCAGCGACGCGAATCTGGTGGGCTACGCAGGCGGCTTGTGGCGCAAGGAATGGCTCATTCAGCACGAGGCCACTCACGGCGGCGGACATCGGCAATTGAGCCTGTTTTGAAGTACGAGTTACGATTTACAAATTCAGGTCAGAGGCCAGAAAAAAGTAGGCAGCAGCAGTCGGCAGGAATGAAAAGCGTTTTGGGCAATTTTTGCCTAAAACGCTCATCACCAACATAAAGCAATTCTATACAACAACTTTGAAGCAAGTGACAAAGCTACCGCCAAGAATCTCCCTACATGAAAAACAACTGCGAATAGAACAGCTTACCTTCACAAGGTTTGTTGCCGCAATCGTTATTGTCATCTATCATTACGGCAATAGTTATCATATATTTCAACTGCCCCTTATAAGCGACATTGTTCATACAGCGTACATAGGGGTAAGCTATTTTTTCCTGTTGTCAGGTTTCATTTTGGCCGTAGTTTACAACAAAACCGATTTTGGAGATACAACCAATAAGCTAAAGTTTTGGATAGCCCGTATAGCAAGAATTTTCCCCCTTTACTTGGCCAGTCTGGTAATATATTTTTTACCAAGCATATTCGAAGGCTATTGGAATGTGTTTATTTCAAAAAGGGGATTCTTTCACTCTGTATTACTTCAGGCATGGATACCGGCTTACGCCCTTAAATGGAATTTTCCAGCATGGTCTTTATCTGTAGAGTTCTTTTTGTACTTGTCCTTCCCGTTCTTATTTGGTTATATTCAAAATTGGTCTGTAAAACGACTCGTGACAGTCGCTTTGTCGTTTTGGTTTCTTACCATTTTATCGCTGGCAGTACTAAAGCATTTCATTCCTTATGAAGACAACAGCAATACGGACATATTTATTAAGTTCAGCCCTGTTTTCCACTTGTCAACCTTCTTTTTCGGAATGGCTGGAGGAATTCTCTTTGTTAATAGACCGGCTCTGAAACTTCAATCAAACATAACATACTTGTTTATTGCCACTGTCCTTGCTTTACTCTCCTTAATTGTAATCAAATCCGGGTTACACGATTATTTCCAAAACGGCTTTTTATCACCTTTGTTTTTATTAATAATACTGACTTTGGCATGGAACAAAACCGGAATCACAAAGCTATTGCATCACCCTGTCTTGGTTCTTCTTGGAGAAATAAGTTTTGGAATTTATATATTACAAGAACCTGTCAGAGTGGCTTATATTTGGCTCACCGGCAATCAAGTAAACGAAAATGCTATTGACTTCTGTTTGTATTTGTTTT
>JALOMD010000087.1 GCA_025455595.1 Cytophagales bacterium
TAAATGCCCAGCACGTTCGGTGTGTAGTGCGTCTGTAGTTTTAGTGCGTTGTCGCGCATGAAATTGAAACTGTTGTAGAAACGGTTGTCGCCGAGGCGTTCAGCGGTGGCAACGGCGCGGGGCGAAACGATGAGAAGGCCCAGCCCGGCGGGCAGGCCCAAGCATTTCTGTACAGACGCAAACCACAAATCGGCTTCGGCGATAGGCAAGTCCGCACCGCCCAACGACGAGGTGGTATCCACGGCAACGAGCTTGTCAGGGAACGTTTGCCTGAATGTATTGATTTCTACAGTGGAAATCTGTGTGCCGTTGGATGTCTCGTTGTGCGTCAGACAGAGCATTTCCGCCTCGCGCAACATCTTTTCGTTCGGCGGAGGCAATTGTCCAAGCAACTCAAACAGGCTGCTGTCTATATCGGCAGATAGTCCAAATGCCGGTTTGATTTTGTTTGTGTATTCAAACCATTTCTGTCCGAATGCACCGTTGTACAGATGAAACGAGGCTTTTTCGACAAACGACTGTGCGATGATTTCCCAACACTCCGTGGCCGACGATACAAATACGATTGCGTAATCCGCCGGAATATTCAGTTTTTCGTGCAATAGACTGAAAGTTTTCTCGCAAACCTCCATAAACGCCGCACTCCGGTGATTCACGCTCAAAATGCCTGAATCGTACGCATCCGACAGATACTGCCGCACCTGCGGATAGACTTTGGAAGGGCCGGGGTAGAAAGTTGTCATTCGTGTTTTCGATGCTTCGTACTTCGATGCTTCGTGCTTCGATGCTTCGTGCTTCGCGGCGTTGCACGCCGCTTATGTGTTTGCTTTTGTGTTGTGCCGTTTTGGGCGATTTTTGCTTAAAACGCTTTCACGAAGCATCGAAGAACGAAGCATCGAAACTATTTCGCTTCCCGGCGGCGGAGGAAGTGTTCGATGCCGAGGCGGTAGCCTTCCAGCCCGAAGCCGCAGATGATGCCCGCGCAGTTGCGGCTGATGTAGCTGTGGTGCCGGAACGGCTCGCGGGCAAACACGTTGGAAATGTGTACTTCAATGACGGGCGTGGTGATGGCCGCCACCGCGTCGGCCAGGGCGATGGACGTGTGCGCATAGCCGCCTGGATTAAACAGAATGCCGTCGGCACTGAAGCCGACCTCATGCAGTTTGTCAATCAACGCGCCTTCGGTGTTCGACTGAAAATAGGTCAGCTTCACGTTCGGATACTGGCCTTGCAGGATTTCGTAGTAGGTGTCGAACGACATGTTGCCGTAGATGCTGCGTTCACGCCGCCCCAACAGGTTCATGTTAGGGCCGTTCAAAATCAGGATTTCCATAGGTTAAGATTTGTAGAAAAAAGCGAGATTGAACCCGACGGGCGTTTTGGGCAATTTTCGCCCAAAACGCCGGGTGGCGGCAAGTTAGTGGAGAAAACTTTATCAGGGAAAGATTGCCGGAAAGAACCGAATGAGAAATACGCATTGGGTTGCTTTTCTACCTCAAGAAAATTATCTTTGGTCTCAACACAAACATTTTGAAACATGGCTGTCGCAACCGAACCCAAGACCAGCAGAACCAAAAAAGACGGCTTCAAGAAAGGCTTTGTTGAGGCCATGGCGGAAAACCAACGCAACATGGCGACCGAAGCCAAGGCCGAATCTGCCGAGGAATACAAAAAGAAAATGAAAAAGTTTGGGAAAGCACTATAACAACGTGGTTTACTTCGACCGGCGGAGTGAATACGGGTTTGTTACGGAACATGATGTGGTTTACAAGGTTGTCTTTGCCAAAGAAGGCAACTTGTTTTTGGAGGAAAACGAGCTTAATCCGCTAACCGACCGGGTTTACCAAGTCGGTTTTTTTATTGTAGGCGAGTTGGCGACAAACTTCAAGGGCAGCAAGGGCGAGGCCATCCGTGATACAATCAAACACATCATTCAGGATTATCTCAACTATTACCCGGACAGGGCGGTGACGTATGTTTGTCTGGATGATGAAATCAGTGCGAAAGCACGCTACAAACTGTTCCAAAAATGGTTTGGTTATTTTGAACAGACGGACATCGAACAACATGCTTACCCATCAGGCAAATATCCTTCCGGCATGCTTGTGAAAAAGACGAATCCTGATTACCAACAGTTGGTTGACGCTTACCAAAAAGCCGTTGATTTTTACGAGAACATCAAGCCGGAAACTTGATTGTTATGGCCGTTTTGGGCATTTTTCGCCCAAAACGGCATCGTGAAATTCAGTACATCAAAACCAATCGCCAACGGCCTAATGCTCAAAATAAAGAATGACTTGGACAACTACCATCAAAGAATACAAAAACCACCTGCAACTGGAACGCGGCTTGGCCGAGAACTCAATCGAGGCGTACGTCCGCGACGTGGAGAAACTGAGCCAGTACCAGACAATGGGCGAGACGGCCGTCGGCCCGGTGCAGACCACTGAACACCACTTGCGCGATTTCCTGCAATACGTGGGCGAACTGGGACTTTCGGCCACTTCGCAGGCCCGCATCCTGTCCGGGCTGAAAGGTTTTTTCAAGTACCTCGCCGCCGAAAACCTCATCCCCGACGACCCGACGCAGTTGGTCGAAGCCCCCCGGCTGTCGCGCAAGCTGCCCGATACGCTGAGCGTTGAGGAGATAGACCGGCTGCTGGCGGCCATTGACCATTCCACGCCCGAAGGCACCCGCAACCGTGCCATGCTGGAAGTGTTGTACGGCTCCGGCCTGCGCGTCAGCGAATTGATCGAACTCAAGCTCCCGAACGTCTATGCCGACCTCGGCTTCCTGCGTGTGACTGGCAAAGGCAACAAGGAGCGGCTGGTGCCCGTCGGGCGGGAGGCGTTGAAACACCTCGGCATTTACGTGGAGCAGGTGCGCAACCACGTGCCGCTGCAAAAAGACCACGAAAGCTACGTGTTTGTGAACAGCCGGGGCCGGGCCATGTCAAGGGTGTGGGTGTTCATGGTGGTCAAGGACTTGGCGCAGCGGGCGGGCATTGCCAAAAACATCAGTCCGCACACCTTCCGGCATTCGTTTGCCACGCACCTGATCGAGGGCGGGGCCGATTTGCGGGCCGTGCAGGAAATGCTCGGCCACGAGTCCATCACCACCACCGAAATCTACACCCACCTCGACCGCGACTACCTCAAGCAAATCATGCATGACTTTCATCCGCGCAGTTGAACACGAAGTCGTGAGTCGTAAGTGGTCAGTGGTCAGTGGCGTTTTGGGCAATACCGCCGATTGCGGTATCTTCGATTTTTGCTCAAAACGCCTGTTTGACCGCTTTGGCCGCCAACTGCCGCTGCCTACTCTCCGCAATCCGTATTGCGTCGCCAGCGTGACCCTTGCGTTTTGGGCATTTTTTGCAAAAAAACGCCTTTTGTCCCAAAATAGGTGCGCAAATTACCGGGTGTTGTGTAGATTGGTGGGCATTTCCTGACCAAACCTTCTCGACACGCATGGAACTAATCATCAACGGACTGAGCAAAACCTACGCCAACGGCGTGCAGGCCCTCAAGAACGTAACCCTCACCATCAAACAAGGCATGTTCGGGCTGCTTGGCCCCAACGGTGCCGGAAAATCGTCGCTGATGCGCACCATTGCCACGCTGCAAGAGGCCGACAGCGGCAGCATCACCCTGGGCAATATTGACGTGCTGCGCCAGAAGGAAGAAGTGCGGAAAATACTCGGCTATCTGCCGCAGGAGTTCGGCGTGTACCCGAAAGTGTCGGCGGAGGATTTGCTCACGCACTTCGCCGTGCTGAAGGGCATCGCCAACCGCCGCGAACGCAACGAGGTGGTCAAAGCCCTGTTGCACAAAACCAACCTCTACCACGTCCGCAACAAAAACCTCGGCGGCTATTCGGGTGGTATGAAACAGCGGTTCGGCATTGCCCAAGCCCTGCTCGCCGACCCGAAGCTGATCATCGTGGACGAACCCACCGCCGGCCTCGACCCTGCCGAACGCAACCGTTTCCTGAACCTGCTCAGCGAAATCGGGGAAAACACGATTGTGATTTTGTCCACGCACATCGTGGACGACGTGAAGGAACTCTGCTCGGACATGGCGATTATCAACAAAGGCGAAGTGCTGTACAAAGGCTCGCCTGCCGATGCCATTGCCAGCGTGCAAGGCAGGGTCTGGCAAAAACGAATCGCCAAAAGCGAACTCGACACCTACCGCCAGATGCACACCGTCATCTCCGACCGTCTTATTGCCGGAACGCCCATCATACATGTACTTGCTGATTTTCAACCTGAAGGATTTGCACCCGTGGAAGCCGACTTGGAAGATGTGTACTTCGCAAAAATTTTCGGAAGCATCGTCCAAAATGCTGCTTCATAGGTGTTTTGGGCAAAAAACGCCTAAAACGCTTTTCAATGTCTTGAATCGCGGATGAAACGGATTTCGCAGATGACACGGACAAGACATTGCGCAACGAGTCGCGTTCACCTCAATCCGCGATTCGAGACAGAGGTGTTTTGGATGTTTTTCGCCCAAAACGCCCCTGTACTCAAGACCCAAGACTCAAGACCCAAGACTAAAGACTCAAGACATACCATGCTGAAAGAAATCCTTCGCTTCGAGTTTGACTACCGCAAACGGCGGGCGGCTACGTATATTTATTTCGCCATCACTTTCCTGTTCTGCTTCTTGGGGGTCACCTCCAAGTTCATCTCTTTCGGCGGGGTGCAGGGCGGACAGGTTTTGCCCAACGCTCCCGCCACACTGGCCCAGATCACCATTGTCATGACGTTTGTTGTCTTGGGTTTTGTGTCTTCGGCGGTAATGGGCGTGGCGGTGCTGCGCGACTTTGAACACCGCACCGAGTCGCTGATGTTCAGTACGCCCATCAGCAAGTTCGACTACCTGTTCGGTCGGTTTTTCGGCTCGTTTGCGGTACTGGTTTTCATCTCTTCGGGTCTGTGGCTGGGGCTGATGACCGGCTTTGCCATCGGGCGGCATTTGCCTTGGGATCCGTCGTGGGAAGAGAAAGCACTGGCCCCTTTCAATGCTTGGCACTACTTCCAGCCTTGGCTGTTTTTCGGGGTCACCAACTTGTTCATTCAATCGGCTCTGTTTTTCGCCGCCGGTACCCTGAGCCGCAAAACCATCGTGCTATACCTGCAAGCCATCGTCTTGTTGGTCTTGTACGAAGTATCCGATACGTTGCTGGCCGACGTGGAAAACAAAACCTTGGCCTCTATGCTCGACCCGTTTGCCGTGCGAGCCTTCGACATCCACACCCAATACTGGACTCCCGCCGAGAAAAACAGCCGCCTTGCGGACTTTTCGGGCGTGTTGCTCTGGAACCGGTTGTTGTGGATGGGCATAGCCGTGGGCGTGCTGGCGTTCACATACTGGAAGTTCAGCTTTAACGTCGTGACCGGCAAACGGCGGGGCAAGAAAGCCGTTGCCGAAAAGCCGGCGGAGGCGGTGCAACCCGTAGCCATTCCGCAGGTGAAACAACAACTCGGCGGGGGGGCACAACTCTCGCAACTGTGGACACAAGCGGTTTTCTACGCCAAAATGACCGTCCGCGAAATCCCCTTCGTCGGCATTGTGCTGATCGGTATTATCAACCTCATTGTCAGTTCGTTCTATTTCGGCGAAATGTACGGCACCAATTCCTACCCCATCACGGGCAATGTGCTGGGCTTTCTGACGGGAAACTTCGGCCTGTTTTTCTTCATCATCATTGTCTTTTACTCCGGCGAACTCATCTGGAAAGAACGTTCGGCAAACATCAACCTCATCGTTGATGCCATGCCGGTGCGTGACTGGACCAGTCTGGCCGCCAAGTTTTTCGGATTGGTATTGATTTACGTGGGCCTGCTTTTGCTGCTGATTCTGATGGGTGTGTTGATCCAAGCGGCCAACGGATATTTCCGGTTCGAGTTGCCGTTGTATTTCCAGACGCTTTTCACCGAGACGCTTTTTTTCATGGTGGCGTTCACGGTGCTGGCGTTTTTCGTGCAGGTGGTGGCCAACAACAAGTTCCTGGGCTACGGCCTGATGATCGTACTGTTCATTGTTGTTTCTTCGTTGGGTAGCATGGGCATTGAGAATCCGCTCGCCCGGTTCAACAGCGGCAGCCTGCCCGACTACTCCGACATGAACCGCTACGGCCATTACCTCACGCCGTTCGCGTGGTACAAAGTGTACTGGTTCGCTTTCATTGCTTTGTTGTTTGTGCTGGCGGTGGTGTCGTCGGTGCGGGGTGCAGATGCCGTGTTGAAAAGCCGCCTGCAAGTCGGCAAACGCCGCCTCACCCGGCCGGTGCTGTTATGGGCGGTTGCCTCGTTGCTGCTTTTCGGCACAACGGGTTTTTACATTTACCGCAACACCAATATCATCAACGAGTTTGTAGCAACCGAAGATGGCGAAAAACGCCAGCTTGCCTACGAACAGACCTTGAAAAAATACCAATGGGTGCCCAAGCCCCGCATTGTGGACGTGAACCTGAAGGTGGACATCTTCCCCGAAACCCGTGACTTCACGGGCGAAGGCTACTATTGGCTCAAGAACAAAACCGACCGGCCCATGCGGGAGATTCACATCCAAGAAAACGTGCAGGACAAGGTCAAGACCGAATACCTGACGTTTGCGGGCGGGGCCAAAGTAAAAGAAGCGTTCAAAAACTTCGGCTACACCATTTACCAACTCGACAAACCCCTGCAACCCGGCGACTCGGTGAAGATGAGTTTCAAGGTGCGGTTCGAAACCAAGGGCTTTGTAGCCTCGAACGACAACACCAACATCGTACAGAACGGAACGTTTTTCAACAACGGCTATTTCCCGGCTTTGGGCTACATGGAAGGCGGCGAAATCGGTGACGACGACACCCGCCGCAAATACAAGCTCAAGCCCAAGGAACGCATGATGGAACAGAACGACCCGCGCGGGCTTGCGCAGAGCCTCTTCGGCGACAACGCCGACTATATCCGCTTCGAGATTGTTGTTTCCACCAGCGAGAACCAAATCGCCATTGCGCCGGGCTATTTGCAAAAGCAGTGGCAAGCCGAGGGCCGTCGGTATTACCACTACAAAATGGACGTGCCGATGGTGAATTTCTACTCCATCGTGTCGGCGGACTACCAAGTGCTGCGCGACAAATGGAAGGACGTGAATCTGGAAATCTACTACCAAAAAGGACACGAGTTCAACACGCAGGACATGATGGCATCCATGAAGGCATCGCTGGCGTATTTTTCCGAGAACTTTGCTCCGTTCCAATACCGACAAATGCGCATCATGGAGTTTCCGCGATACTCGTCTTTCGCCCAGTCGTTTGCCAACACGGTTCCTTTCTCGGAAGGCATCGGGTTCATCATGCGGATTGCCAATCCGGACAAGGACTTGAACGTCCCGTATTACGTGACGGCCCACGAAGTGGCGCACCAGTGGTGGGGCCACCAAGTGCCCGAAGCCAATGTGAAAGGCAACGCCATGCTGTCGGAGACGCAGGCGCAGTACTCGGCCTTGATGGTAATGAAAAAGAAATACTCGCCGGAACTGATGCAGAAGTTCCTGAAATACGAACTGGACAGCTACCTGCGGGGCAGAAGCTCGGAAACCAAAAAAGAACAACCGCTGGCACTGGTGGAGGGCCAAGGATACATTCATTACCGCAAAGGCTCGCTGGTGATGTTTGCGCTGCAAGATTACATCGGCGAGGACAAAGTGAACCTGGCCCTGCGCAATTTTCTCGCCGACTGGCAGTACCCCGGCCCGGACTCCAAGCAGAAACGCTACCCCACCAGCCGCGATTTGCTCGGCTACTTCAAAGCCCAAACGCCCGACTCGCTGCAATACCTCATCACAGACATGTTCGAGACCATCACCCTGTTTGAGAACAAGGCGCAGCAGGTGACCTACGCCAAAAAGTCGGACAAGGCTTATGAGGTGACCGTATCCGTAATGTCCGAGAAATTCAAGGCCGACAGTGCAGGCAACGAAACGAACGTTTCCGTCAGCGACTGGATTGACATCGGCGTGTACGGCAAAGACACCAAAGGCAAAGACAAACTGCTCTATTTGAAAAAACACAAAATCACCGCCAAGGAAAGCAAGTTTGTCATCACCGTGCCCGAACCGCCCACCAAAGCCGGCATTGACCCGATCAACAAACTCATTGACCGCCACCCGGACGACAATGTGAAATCAGCGGAAAGCGGTGCTTCTGTGTAATGCGTTCTGGGCAATTTTTGCCCAAAACGCAAACAAAAACCCACCGACTGTGCAGCCGGTGGGTTTTTGTTTGATTGGCCGTTGTGTATCACTTTCCTCCCAAAAA
>JALOMD010000742.1 GCA_025455595.1 Cytophagales bacterium
GTTTTTGAATATTTCGCGTCGTTTCTGCTTTGTCTTCCTCCCAACCCGCGCATCGGTGGGGTTTCGGTGCGGCCGTTTGTTTGTTGCCGCCTTGTGCTGCTTTCCACGAAACCGTCATTACTTTTTTTCACATGCTAATCCAGAAAGAAACCAATACGAACACCCGTACTTTTACAAAAATCATCCGCGCCGTCAGGCAGTCGCTGAACGGCGAGGAACACGATTACACGCAAGGCGACCTCCGCAAGGCCATCTTCCTGTTGGCCGTTCCCATGATTCTTGAGTTGAGCCTGGAGAGCGTGTTTGCGGTGGTTTTACTACCGTCGGATTGACCGAGTCGGTGATTTCGATTGTCTATTCCATCGCCATCGGGCTGAGTACCGCCGCCACGGCCATCGTATCGCGCCGAATCGGGGAGAAAAACCCGGAAGCCGCCGCCCACGCGGGTGCGCAGGCGGTGCTGGTTTCGCTGTTGGCGACGGTTGTGTTGAGTGTGGCGGGTGTGGTGTTCGCCGCCGACATCCTGAGATTGATGGGTGCCAGCCATGCAGTGGTGCGCGACGGGGCCGTGTTCACACGCATCATGTTCGGCGGCAGCATTGCCATCATCCTGTTGTTTCTCATCAACGGAATTTTTCGCGGCGCGGGTGATGCAGCCATGGCGATGAGAAGCCTGTGGATTGCCAGCCTGATCAACATCATCCTCTGCCCTGTTTTCATCCACTTTTTCGGACTGAAAGGAGCGGCCATCGCAACGGTTATAGGCCGGAGCACGGGGGTGTTGTACCAATGCTACCATTTGTTCAAGGGCAGCGGCATCCTGACTTTGCACCGGCATCATTTCAAGGCCGACACAGTGCTTGTGAAGTCAATTGTTGCCCTTGCGTGGCCGGCCACATTGCAGTTCATCATCGCCAGCGGCAGTTGGATTATTCTGGCCCGGCTTGTGGCCGACACTGGCGGCACCACGGCCTCGGCAGGTTACCAAATCGCCATCCGAAACGTGGTTTTCTTCATCTTGCCCGCTTGGGGACTGAGCAACGCCGCCGCCACTTTGGTCGGCCAAAACCTCGGTGCCGGGCAATTGAAGCGTGCCGAGCAAAGCGTGTGGACAGCGGCCAAGTACAACGCAATTTTCATGTGCGGCGTAACGCTGCTTTTCCTGTTCTGCGCCCATCCGATTATCCGCTTCTTCACCAAAGACGCAGCGGTGGCGGCCTACGGGACGCAGGCTTTGCAAATTATCGGGGCAGGTTATGTTTTCTACGGCATCGGCATGGTGATGGTACAAGCCCTCAACGGCGCAGGCGACACCCGCACACCCACGCTCATCAATTTCGTTTGTTTTTGGCTGTTTCAGGTTCCGCTGGCCTATTTGCTGGCCAAGGGTCTGGACTGGAAATCAACCGGGGTGTTTGTTGCCATACCGGTCGCCGAGACGCTGATTGCACTGGTGGCGGGCTATTTCTTCCGACAGGGGCGGTGGAAGAAAGTGGAAGTGTGATGGCTCGCGGCGTTTTGGGCAGTTTCTGTCAGAATCAGGATTCTCAGGATTGACAGAAAAAACAGAATTCGTACAGGCGGACACGTGTATCCGCCTGTATTGGCGTTTTAGGCAAAAATCGCTCAAAACGCCCAGATTACGAGCCGAAACAAAAAGGCCGCAACACAATGTTGCGGCCTTTTTGCTTCACTGTGGACTCGTAGGGAGTCGAACCCCAAACCTTCTGATCCGTAGTCAGATGCTCTATCCAATTGAGCTACGAGTCCGAAAACGTGCCGAGGCAGCGTTTATGGGCTGCAAAAATACGTACAAAATCGTCAACTCCAAAAAATAGCGGCAAACTTTTGCCTGCTTGTCGCCATTTGCGGATTGCTGCGTTTCTTGCTTAAAAAACCCTACTCGTGCAACTGCTCCCTACTTCAGAAGACCGCGCGTTCATGCAAATGGCCTTGGAACTGGCCGCCCAAGCCGGCGACGAGGGCGAAATCCCGGTGGGTGCCGTGGTAACAGCCGGCGGCAAAGTGATTGGCAAGGGCTACAACCAAACCGAAAAACTGCGCGACGTAACGGCCCACGCCGAAATGCTGGCCATTACTGCCGCCGCCCAGTACTTGGGAGCCAAGTACCTGTCTGCCTGCACGTTGTACGTCACGCTGGAGCCGTGCGTGATGTGCGCCGGAGCGTTGTACTGGGCGCAAGTGAGCCGCGTGGTGTACGGTGCCTCTGACGACAAACGCGGTTACACCCGTGCCGGAACACCGCTTTTGCACCCGAAAACGCAAATAACACTGAAAGCGAGGCATTGCTGAAAGCGTTTTTTCAACGAATGCGGGAAAGATAGTCGCAAGTGGTGAGTCGTAGGTTGTAAGTGGTTAGTAATCAGGAGCGTTTTGGGCATTTTTTGCCCAAAACGCCTTTTTGGTCGCCAATGCTTCTTTGCAAAGAAGTTCATAGCCAATTGAAAATCAACGACTTACTATTTACAACTTACGACTTACGACTTGAAACTCGCCACTTCTGGGAAACTTATCGGCGGCAATCGTGTTG
>JALOMD010000088.1 GCA_025455595.1 Cytophagales bacterium
GGTGCCGACACGAAACAAAGACGAACAGCGAGATTTCGCCGGTTTTCACTTCGCCAAGGCTGTGGTGGATGTGCAGGCACGTCATGTCGTCGTACTGGGCAAAGAACGACTCCCGCATGTCGGCCATGATGGATTCGGCCATCGGCTCGTAGGCACTGTAGTGGATGCCCGTCACCGGAACGCCGTTTTTTTCGTCGGCCCGTACTTGTCCCAAAAAAATGGCGTGCGCACCGATGTCGGTCTTGCTACTGTGCTTGGCAATGGAATCGGCGATGAAACCGGGCTGGATGGGGCCTTGCAGGAATATTTTCTTGGCTTTTTTTATGACTTCCATGTACGTCAATTTTGAATGACTGAATGATAGAATGAGTGAACGGGCGTTTTAAGCAAAAAACGGCCAAAACGTCCACACTTTACGGTTGCAATCGGAAAGCTTGACGGAAAATAAATTTTGGGTAGTTGTACCGGATTTTGTTGAAATCTACAGAAATAAACAGAGACACTATTTGATATTTTACGTTCCGACGTTTTGGACAAAAAACGCTTAAAACGACTTCAAACACAAAAACCCCAAACAGTCACAGAATTAATTCTTGTTCTCCGATTTTGTCAACCTATTCATGCCGCCTTCCAAATTCTCCACTTCTGTAAATCCATATTGCTGCGTCAATAACTGCACCGCCACGCGGCTCGTGCGGCCCGTGTCGCAGAACACGACGATGGTTTTGTCTTGCGGCAGTTCGTCCACGTAGCCCGCCAGTTGGTTGAGCGGAATGTGGCGGGTGCGGTCGGGCGGAAAAAAACTGTTTTCCGAGGCAATGTCACGCACGTCCAGAAACAGCACCGCCGGGTCTTGCAGCCACTGGTTTAATGCAGGCGGAAGCGTTCTTTGTAGCTCCGAATGATATTCGGAGCCGCTCCGAATATCATTCGGAGCTACTGTACTTTCGGCCCGGCGTTTGATTTTGATGACGCGCTGCGTGTTGGTCAATGTGTTCAACATCAACAGTTTGCCCGACAGCAACTCGCCGATGCCCGTGATGAGCTTGACAGCCTCCGAGGCTTGGTACGCCCCGACGATTCCCGGCAAAACGCCCAAAACGCCCACATCGGCGCAGTTGGGCGGCTCGGCGGCACCTTCGTCGAACAAGCAGCGGTACGTGGGGCCGCCGCCGTGGTTGAACACCGCCACTTGCCCCTCGAACCGGTGAATAGAGCCGTAAACGAAAGGCTTGCCTGCCGCCACGCACGCATCGTTAAGCACGTAGCGGGCTTTCAGGTTGTCAGTGCAATCAATGGCAAAATCGTAGTCGGCCAGCAGTTGGGCGGCATTCTCGGCGGTCAGTTTTTCGGCGTAGGTGCGTACCGTCACGTCCGGGTTCAGGGCTTGCAGCACTTCTTGGGCCGCATCCACTTTGCGGCGGCCTACGCTGGCGGTGGCGTACAGCACCTGCCGTTGCAGGTTGGACAGCGAAACCACATCGTCATCCACCACACCCAGCGTACCTACGCCCGCCGCCGCCAAATACTGCAACACCGGGCAGCCCAAGCCCCCGGCCCCCACCACCAGCACGGCGGCGCGGCGCAGTCTCTGCTGCCCTTCCCACCAGCACGGCGGCGCGGCGCAGTCTCTGCTGCCCTTCCCGCCCGATTTCGGGTAGCAACAGGTGTTTTTGGTATCGTTCGATCTCGTCAGACATAGCGGAATGCGGATTTTGGAAGCCAGAATGCGGAAAATAAATCAAATAGTGAAAAGCGTTTTGGGCGAAATTTGCTCAAAACGCTTTTTGTTTTTAGTTGAAGCGTCATTGCGAGCGAAGCGAAGCAATCTCCTACGGAGCTACGCGAGCCTGTGGCAGAGCCGTTTGCCGAGCCTGTGCCGATGGGATTGCCACGCCTCCACTTCGTTTCGGCTCGCAATGACGGACACTTTTATCCTTTTTGAGCAATTTTTGCCCAAAACACCCCGACCACTTGCCACTCACCACTTACGACTTTCTCCTTACGTAAAGATACGTTTTTGGCGGCGATTCTCTACTTTTGACGAACCGACCAATTGCCCCAAGTTCGGTTTCGTTTCTTATGCCTCACCTGTACCGACTTGTTTTGCTGTTTTTCGCTTGCCAGTCGGCATTGGGGCAGTTTTTGGGCGGGCGAACGGTTTTCGCGTTTTTACGGCAACCGACCAACGCGCCGCTGGCCGCAATGGGCGGCGCAAACGCCAGCCAACGCGACTTTGACGTGAACCGCTGGCTCTCGAACCCGGCCTTGCTGAACGCCGGGACGAACCGATACGCATCGTTGAATTACGTGCCGATGTTCGGGCAGATTCGGCACTTGTCAGCCGTGTACGCAGCGGCCGACTCGGCGCAAGGCACGGGCGGCGGCGTACAATACTTCGACTACGGCACGTTTCAAGAAACCGACGCGGCGGGCAACGTGCTGGGCACTTTCCGGGCCAGCGAATATGCCGCAACCACTGCACATTCCCGCACACGCGGGGCCTACACCGTGGGCGTGGCCGTTCGGCTCGTCGGGGCCAACATTGCCGAGTACAGCAGCTACGCGGCGGCCGTCGACGTGGGCGGACTCTGGCAGCACCCAAGGCACGACTGGACGGTGGCGTTGGTGGTGCGCAACGCCGGACTGGTGCTGAAACGCTTTGCCCCGGATGCCGACCGTGCGCCGCTGCCGCTCGACGTGCAGATCGGCACCACGTTCAAGCCCAAGTTCATGCCGTTCCGGTTTTCCATCACGGCCCACCATTTGCACCAACCCGACATCGCCTACGACGACCCGGCCCTTGCCGATAACCTCGACGCAAACGGCAATCCGGTGGCGCAACGCGTTGGCTTGGCTGACAAAGTGGCGCGGCATTTGGTTATCGGCACGGAATTGGTGCTGGCCAAGGCATTTCATTTGCGGGTAGGTTACAATCACCTGGTGCGGCAGGAAATGCGGCTACCGGGCGGTTCGTTCGGGGCGGGCTTTTCTTTCGGTTTTTTGCTCAAAACGAAAAACCTGCAACTCGGCTACGCCCGGTTTTACCAACAACCCGCCGGTGGCGTAAGCTACCTGACCGTGAGCGGAAATCTGGGGGCGGCGATAAGAAGGAAAAAGTCCTGAGTCGTTGGTCTTGGGTCTTGAGTAAAAGAAGTGTTCAATGCTCTCAAGATCAACGTTTTGCTGACGACGCAAATGCAAACCGGCGTTTTGGGCAAAAATCGAAGATGCCGCCGTTTGCTTGCCCACGCCAGGTGCGTGGCAGGCACGCACTTGGCGTGGGCGGTATTGCTTAAAACGCCGACTTGTCTGAACCTTGATTTTCAAATAATTCAAAGATTGCCATGTTGGTTTCCAATCATGTTTCTCACATAAATCGCTGTAAAATCACAGTTCTGACAGAAGGCGTTTCAGGCAAAAATCGTCAAATCCTGCTCCCGACCAGTCGGGACAATAATTGCCGGGGACACCAACCTGCAACCTTTCAACCTGTAACCTTTCGACTTCGTAACCTTCCAACTTTTCAACTTTAAATAATGGATTACCTAACCCCCCGGCAAATCGTGGCCGAATTGGACAAATACATTGTGGGCCAGCATGATGCCAAGCGCAACGTTGCCATCGCCTTGCGCAACCGTTGGCGGCGCATGAACACATCCGAAGCCATCCGGCAAGACATTATCCCGAACAACATCCTCATGATCGGGGCCACCGGCGTGGGCAAGACCGAGATAGCCCGGCGGCTCGCCAAAATCGCCGACGCACCGTTTACCAAAGTCGAAGCCTCCAAGTTCACCGAAGTGGGCTATGTGGGCCGCGATGTGGAAAGCATGGTGCGCGACTTGGTGGAGCAGTCGGTGCAGTTGGTGAAGGCCCGCAAAAAGGAAGAAGTGCAAAGCCGCGCCGCGCAAGCCGTGGAAGACATTATCCTTGACGCGCTGATACCGCCCGTGAAGCAGCCCGCCAACTTCGGCTTTGCAGGCGACGAGCCGAAAACCGACCAGGAACTGAACGAACGCACCCGGCAGAACTTCCGCGAGAAACTGCAACGCGGCGAACTCGACAGCCGCAAGATAGAAATTGACGTGCAGCAGTCGGCGGCGCAAGTGGGTGTGGCCGGGCCGGGCCTCGACGAAATGACGATGATGAACATTCAAGACATGCTGTCAGGCATGATGCCGAAGAAGTCGCGCAAACGCAAGGTGACCATCGCCGAGGCCCGCCGCATTTTGTTGGAAGAAGAGGCCGCCAAGCTCATCGACATGGAGGAGGTAAAGGAAGAAGCCATCCGCAAGGCCGAAAACGTGGGCATCATTTTCATTGACGAGATTGACAAAATCGCCTCGGCCAACCGGGGCGGGGGCGGTGGCCCCGACGTGAGCCGCGAAGGCGTGCAGCGCGACCTGCTGCCCATTGTGGAGGGCAGCGCGGTAAACACCAAGTACGGAATCATCAAGACCGACCATGTGCTTTTTATCGCCGCCGGTGCCTTTCACGTCTCAAAACCCAGTGACCTGATACCCGAATTGCAGGGCCGCTTCCCCATCCGCGTCGAGTTGCAGAGCCTCACCAAAGATGATTTCTACCACATCCTGCGCGAGCCGAAAAACGCCCTTACGCGGCAGTACGAAGCCATGCTCGCCACCGAAAACGTGGAACTGACGTTTCAAGACGAAGCCCTGCAACGCATCGCCGAAATCGCCTTCCAAATCAACGCCGAGGTTGAAAACATCGGGGCACGGCGGCTACACACGGTGATGAGCCACCTGCTCAACGAGTTTTTGTTCGACATTCCCGATGTCATCGGGCCGAACGCCCGTATCCAAGTGACCCCGCAATTGGTGGACGACAAACTGGCCGGGCTGGTCAAGAACCGCGACTTGAGCCAGTACATTCTGTAACCGAATTCGTGATTTTCATCCGACAAGAAGGCCGCTCCGCAAAGCGGCCTTCTTGCGTTTGTCTGCACAACGTTTCGTTTGTAGGGTTTTCAGCAAAAATGCGCACCAAGCCGTTGCGTTGAACCGGTACTTTTGTTGTTGGAATCACAAAGTCCTGACAACTGTATGAGTCTCCATGCCTCCACCGAGGGCCGGAAGTCGAAAGAGCAAAGCTCGGTCAAGTTTCTGCGCCATTATTTCAATCTCAACCACCGCACTATCCAAGGTCGGCTCACATTGGGTTTTCTGGCCCTCGGATTGGTCTCGATATTGATGGTGGTGGTCATCAACAGCCTTTGGGGCACAGGGTTTCGGCAGACCTCCTACGCGCTTGAGATTGCCGCCAGCACCCGGATGCACAGCACCCGGTTTCAGAACGTAGCCAAAGCGGCAACCCACCAATGGGAACGGAAACACCTGTTGGGCGAAGATGCACCGGAGCAGGAAATGGCGCAACTGAACCAAGAAGGCAACCATACGAGAGACTCTCTGCAAGCTCTTTCCGTGCGGTGGAAGTCGGACGAAGAACGCCAATGGTGGAGCCAAGCCGTACAGCAATACAACGATTTGCAAACAGTGCTCGCCCAAGCCCCCGACAGTGCGCAAGCCCGCGCCGTGTTCGCGGAACGGGTGCAACCGGCGTTGGCAGGTTTCCAAGCCACGATGGATTTGCTGTTCACACGCCAAAACAAGGAAGTGCAAGAGGCCGATGTTGCCGTCAAGCAAGTGCAGTCACGCTTGGACTGGCTCGTACCCACCTATGTGGCGTTTGCCTTCTTGTTGGCTTATGCAATCGGTTATTTCATGATCACGGGCGTGTTGTCGCGCATCCGGTTCTTGAAAAAACACTTGCGGAAACTCGGCGAAGGCAACTTGCCCGAAACCATTCCGCCCGTGGCCGACGAGATGAACGTGATCATCCGCGAAATCAACACCCTCACCGACAACCTCCGACAAATCAAGGACTTCGCCCTGTACGTGGGCAAAGGCGACTTTGACAAGAACATCAGCGTGTTCGACGACCAAGGCGACTTGGGTGGTTCGCTGTCGCAGATGCGCAACGAACTCCGCAAAGTATCGGAAGAAGAAAAGCGGCGGGCCTGGGCAAACGAAGGCTTTGCCAGCATGAGTGACATTCTGCGCGGCAGCACCAACCGCAACGAACTGACCGACCGGGCGTTGCAACACCTGATCAAGTACCTGAACGCCAATCAAGGCGGCCTTTTTATGATTGAGAACGAAGGCACACCCGAAGCCCACCTGCAACTGGCCGCTTGCTACGCCTACAACCGCAAGAAGCACCAGCAACGCGAAATCCTGCCCGGCCAAGGGCTGCTCGGCCAAGCGTGGCTCGAAGGCGAAACCACTTACCTGCGCGAGATTCCCGAAGACTACCTGCGCATCACGTCGGGCCTCGGCGATGCCAATCCGAGGTATTTGCTGCTGGTGCCGCTCAAGATAGAAGACCGTGTGGAAGGCGTAATCGAACTGGCTTCGTTCCGCGACTTCGAGCCGCACATGATTCGGTTCGTTGAACGCGTGGCCGAAAGCATTGCATCCGTGCTGGCAAACGCCAAGGTGGTGGAACGCACCCACCGCTTGCTGGCCGAAAGCCAAGACATGACCGAACTCATGAAGGCGCAAGAGGAGGAAATGCGCCAAAACATGGAAGAACTGGCCGCCACCCAGGAGGAAATGCAACGCAAGGAGCAAGCAACCGCCCGGCAGCGGCTCATATTGGAGACGATGGTGAACCACGCCGACTACGCCTCCGTCACCATCGGCAGCGACTACCGGATTGCCGCCCTCAACGACCGGATGCGCAAGTATTACGCCGGTTTCGGGGTAACAATTGAGCCGGGCATGCAGGCCATTGACGAACTGCGGAAATATTTCGGGGAAGCCGAAGCCCAACGCCGCCAAGGCTGGTACGACCGGGCATTGGCCGGCGAGTCGCACACGGTGATGGAAACGATTCCCGTAGGCAAACAAACCGTGTACGTGGAAAGCCACCACCGCCCCATCCGCGACGAGCAAGGCCGCATCACGGCCATTGTGGTCACCGGCCGCGACGTATCTGCCTTCAAGCAACGCGAAGCCGAACTGGAGAAAACACTTCAAGAAATCCGCGCCGAAAACGAAACGCTGGCGCAGCAACTGGAGGAACTGAAAGCCCGCCAAACCGAACAGCCGCAGTAGCGGGCAGGCGTTTTGGGCAATTTTTGCCCAAAACGGCAGTTATCATATACTTCACACTCAATGGTTTTTTGTCATGGTTTTTAAGTTTCGCAAGGAAAAAAGTCTCGATTACGCCCTTCTTACCGTCATTGTGTTGGTGGCCGTTAGCGTCACGCTGTACTTCGTCAACCGCAGCGTAATCGAACACAACTTCGCTTTGAAAAAACAGGCCGATCAAGTACAGGAAAAGACCCGTTACATCATTCGGGGCGTGGTGCAGCGCCTTGATGTAGGCGTGCGAGGCTATGCCCTCACCAAAAACGAGACGTTGCTCAAACCCGTTGCATTGGCGAAGAAGGATTTCCAAGCCACTTTCGACACGCTGGAAACCATGCTGGCCGCCCAAAATTACCCGCAGGTAGCAGAAGTGAAGGCTTTGCGCCGCGACGTACAAGGGTACATTGACTTCTGCGAACAAATGATTGCCGCCGTCAAGATTGACAGCATGGCTCAGTTCTCGGCCATGATGGCGCAAGACCGGGGCACGGCGTTGTGGTACGCCTACGAGCCGGTGAGCAAGCACATCGCCGAGTACGAGGGTACGCTGAACCAACAGGCCGAACAGACCCAGCGCAACGCCCACCGCACCAACGGAGCCGTACAATTGCTGCTGCTCGGCGCGGGCATTCCCATACTCGGACTGGTCACGGGCCGTCTGCGAAAACTCCGCAAGGCCCAAAAAGACCTGCTCCTGCGCCTCGAAAGCAACAACCGTCAGTATCTTTTCGACCCCGGCACCGAATGGCATGGCGCAGCCGGTCTTGATTCGGTTGAGAATTCCATTGAAAATTTCCGCAAGGCCGATGTGCTGATTTCGGCCGTGGCCGAGGGCAACTACACGGTGGAATGGCCCGGCCTAAGCGACGAGAACCGCCAAGCCAACGAGAATACGCTGGCCGGAAAACTGGTGCGGATGCGCGACAAGATGCAGGCCGTGCGCCGCGACGAGGAACAGCGCATCTGGGCCACCGAAGGGTTGGCACAGTTCTCGGCCTTGGTGCGTGCGCACCAGCAAGACCCGGCCGGGCTGGCGCAGGAAGCGGTACGTTTCTTGGTGAAATACGTGGCAGCCCAGCAGGGCGGACTGTTCGTTTTGCGCGAAGAAAACACAGGCACTTGCTTGGAATTGGCCGCCTGTTATGCCTTCAATCGCAAAAAATTCGTCCAGAAACGCGTTGAAATTGGCGAAGGACTGGTGGGGCAAACGTACTTGGAAGGCGAAACCACCCTGCTCACCGAGGTTCCGCAGGGCTACACTTCCATCACTTCCGGTCTCGGCGATGCCACGCCCGGCTGCCTGCTGTTGGTGCCCATGAAACAGAACGACACCGTGGTGGCCGTGCTGGAACTGGCTTCGTTCGCCACCTACCAGCCGCACCAAGTGGCTTTCATCGAAAAAGCGGGTGAGTTTGTAGCCTCAGCCTTGACCAACGCCCAGAACGCCGCCCGGATGCAAATGCTGCTGGAACAATCGCAACAGCAAACCGAAATGATGAAGGCGCAAGAAGAGGAAATGCGGCAGAACTTGGAAGAATTGGCTGCCACACAAGAAGAAATGATGCGCAAAGAACGCGAGTTGGAGGAAAAACTGCGCTTGGCGGAAAGCGAAAAATAGAGGCCGTTTTAGGCAAAAATCGAAGATGCCGCACTCGGCGGTATTGCCCAAAACGCTTCATCCGCAAAAAACAAGCGTTCGGTTGCTTTCTCACTGAGCAAATGCCTGACAGTCAATTTATTTCTCAAGACTAAAGACCCAAGACTCAAGACCTTTTGGTATTGGGTATCAACTGCCGGTTCATCACCACTGCTTCGCCGGCGGTGACTACTTTTCCGCTCTCTTGTTCCATAATTTTCGTCTCAATCCGCGCCGACGACCGGGGCAGTATTTCCTGAACGGTGAATACGGCTTCGTAAGCAGTGTCCACGTACATCGGTTGTTGGAACGCCAGCGTTTGGCTCAAGTAAATGCTGCCTGCACCAGGAAACTCGGTGCCCAGCACCCGCGAAAACACGCTGGCCCCCAACATGCCGTGGACGATGGGCCGCCGGAAAACGGTCTGTACGGCATATTCGGCATCCAAGTGAATCGGGTTGGTGTCGCCGGTGACGCGGGCGAACGCCTCCACGTCGGCTTGGGTGAACGAAAACGTGAGTTGGTGGGTTTGTCCGACGGAAAGCATGGAGCAGTAGTCTTGAGTCTTGTGTATTGGGTCTTGGGTAAAAGAAGAGGCAGCAACCTGAAAACCAATGTGTTGCGAATATTTTTTTCTTCGAAGCAAGTTGAACTGGCTCATCAATGATTTTGGCGGCTTTTCTGTAATCGCCTCAAAATCACTGGGATTTAATTTTACAAATTGCTGACTGTCAGCAATTTAAAAAACAAAATTCAGGCTTTTGCCCAAACTACATTCACTTTCCGCCAAAATCATTGATGAGCCAAAAAAACTTGCGGTTTTTTTGTGCGGGCCAGGCAACGAAACCCCGGCAGCCCGTGTCTATACAGTTGATGGCACCCAAGACGCGTCAACCAGCCATGTTTTTTCGGTTTCAACCCAATCACGAATTATGAAAATCATCAGAACCCATTGGCTCGCATTGGTTTG
>JALOMD010000743.1 GCA_025455595.1 Cytophagales bacterium
TGAATTGCTATCTTGCAGGCACGCTGTTTTTCCAGCCATACAGAGGCGGGGCGTTCTCATGCCCCAACCCTTGCGATGGCCTTGATTTTGCGATTAACGCCAACTATAAGTGCCAACGGTAAACGATAAACACTAAACACTAAACGGAAAACGACTTCAACATGGCAGCTTGCGAACCCCAATCCTTTTCCGGCATCACGCCGACCGTATTCGAGAACCTGAAAAACGAGCTGAACAAACGCGGCTTCAGTGCCGAAGGCAACAGCGGCGTGATACAAGGCCCGTTCGGCATTTCCATCCAATTTGCTTGGGACGAGGCCACCGAAACGCTGCACACCGAGGTGCTGGAGAAAAGCTTCTTCGTCTCCTGCGGCCAAATTTACGACCAACTTTCCGAGACACTCGGCAAGTTCACCGCTTGACAACCTGACAGATGGGACGCGTGCGTTTTGGGCGTTTTCGCCCAAAACGCATGGCGGCGGAAGCCGCCTGAACAAGCCCGTTTTGGGCGTTTTTTGCCCAAAACGCACGTTATGATTTGCGCATTTTTCTTACATGCCGTAGTTTCTCGGCGATACGTTTCGGCGGCAGTCGCTGTGCGCCAAGCACAAAGCGTTGGTGGACAACACTTTGCATTTTTTTGCCAAAACGCCGACTTGGGGTTCCACATCCCCGTTCTCCTCCGGGTTTGCGCAGCGTCGCAAGTCTTCTTCCCGGCGTTTTCAAGCTGCCCTTACTTGTGTACATCCCCGTTCGCGATTCGGGGCGGATTGCCGAAGCATGGCGTGCTGTATTCATGCGGAGTACAACGAGCCGTGGCGGCAAAACCGATCCGCAAAGTCGGCCATAACACTTCGTTTCATGGGATTCCGCAAATTCAACGCTTCCAGTTTCAAGAAATATCCTTTTGCTGTACAGACAGGTTTTGTCTCATTGCGTTTTAGCTGTTCCCGCCGGTTGCGGCATCTTCGATTTTTGCCCAAAACGCTTGGGTGGCAACTACGGGTTGCGGCACTTTTGACAGCGGCGGTTTGCTCGCAAGCGTTGTCTATCAACGCAAACGCCCAATGCACGCCCACGACTTATACATGGGTAGGTGGCAACGGCGATTTCCAAATCGCGGCCAACTGGACACCCAGCCGCACAACCCCAAGCATTTGCGACGTGTTGCTGTTCAACAGCGGCACATCAGTGGCTCCAACCGGCATACCCAACAACCATGAGATCGGCCAATGGATTGTGACGGTGCTTAGCGACAATACACCTATCCAAACCACCAGCCTGCAAATTGATGCCGGTTCGGTGCTGGATTTGGGGCCGAGCTTCAACTTCAGAAACCGCTCTACCGGCTGTAGCGTCCAAATCAGCGGTACATTCCGCACCGCCGACTTAGACGGTTTCTCCGACGGCGATTTCTCCGCTTACCGCCGAATCAGAAATCCCAACATCGTTTTGAACCCGGGCAGTACGATTGAGTACGCCGCTGCCTCTGGCACCCAGTACGTAACGCCCCGCGACGACTACCGTAACTTGGTTTTCTCGGGCGGCGCGACTAAGGTCATGACCAACACCACCCGTACGGCCGGTACCGGAAACACCGTGACCATCACCGACGGGACGGTGGATGCTGGCACGCATACATTTGGCGAACGAACCGGGACCGGCAACGGCCCAACCAACTTAGTCATGACCGGTGGCACATTTCGTTTAGGCAAGGTGACCAGTTCGCCCACACTGCCGGAGCTGACTGGAACGTACACCTTGACGGGCGGAACCATTGAATTGTACGGCACCGATGCCACCCGGACGCAAAACCTGCGCGAAAACCGCATTTACAACAACGTGGTCATCAACGCATTGGCAGCCAATACAAGCAGCGACAACGGCAACGCCAGCCACGCGGGCACCATTACTGTGAACGGCACGTTTGATGTGAACAGTCCGGCGGTGTACGGCCTGTCGTCCACGAACATTGTGGACGGGCCGGGTACGTTCCGCATCAACACCGGGGCCGGGTTGTTTTACGGGCACCAAAACGGCATCACCACGCCTGCTTGCGGCACCGGTGCCGGTTGCGGCAATGTGCGAACCGCCAACCGCAGTTTTGCAGCCAACAGCTTGTACGGCTTCATCGGCGGGTTGAACATGGTGAGCGGCAACGGCATGCCTGCCAACGTGAGCGAGCTAATTGTGCGGAAAACGGCCGGTAGCGACTTGGTTACCCTGAGTGGGGCGGTTACGGTCAATGTTTCCGCTACTTTCACGCGGGGGCTTGTGGTTTCCAGCCAGACGAACCTGCTTACGTTCGGGGTGGGCAGTTCGGCCATTGGGGCTTCGGACAACAGCTACGTACAGGGGCCGGTACGCAAAGAAGGCTCCACGGATTTCACCTTTCCGATAGGCGGTACCATGTCGGGCACCAGACGTTACCGGCACATTGGCATTACGAACGTGACCGGGCCGAACAACAGCGGCCAGCATTTTACAGCGCAATATTTCCCGTCCAACTCAAACGCCAGCTATTCGCACCTGAGTCGCGAGAGCAGCCTGTCTGCCATCAGTGTCATTGAACACTGGATTTTGGACAGAACGGCTGGCAACCCGAACGCCCGCGTGACGTTGAGTTGGGTACCTGCCAGCGGCGTGGGCAACTTGTCCAACATACGCGTAGGCCGCTGGAACGGCTCGCAGTGGCGGAACGAGGGCAACCACAGTACCACTGGTGACGTAGCCAACGGCACCGTTACCAGCAGCACAATCAACAGTTTCAGTCCGTTTGCATTGGCCTCGGAAGGCGGCTTCAACCCGTTGCCGGTGACTTGGGTGGGAGTAGAGGCCGTCCGAACCGAAACCCGTAAGGTTCGAGTACAGTGGCAAACGGCCAGCGAAACCAACAACGCCCGCTTCGAGGTGGAACGTTCGGGTGATTCGCGGACTTTTCAACGCATCGCCACGGTTTCCGGGGCCGGGAATTCGGCAACGCCGCTGAACTACGAAACGACTGACCAAGAGCCGCTTGCCGGTGTGAGTTATTACCGCGTCCGGCAGATAGACCTTGACGGGCAGGCCAGCTACTCGAAAACCGTGGCCGTGCAGGCTGCCGTTTCTGACAAGCCTGCCTTGCGGGCCAACCCCGTCGCGACGCGTGAGGTGGCGTTCAGGAACCTCACGCCGGGCGTTCGCTACGAACTA
>JALOMD010000089.1 GCA_025455595.1 Cytophagales bacterium
CGTAGCGCAACGGGATTGGTTTACAGCGGCTTCTCGTGCTTCGCACGGGTAGTCAGAGACTACCGGATTAAAACTGCGAAGTCGCAGACTTCGCAGAACAACCTAAGCCGTTTTGGGCAAAAAATGCTTAGAACGCTTTCCCATGCGATTTGATTTTTTCGCCGATATACTGCATTGCTCTGCCATACGTTTCGATGCCGTGCGCCACATTATTGAAAACCTTGATTTCCTTCAGTGTTTTCAGATGCTTTTTTGCGTTGTCGATGGATTTTTGGTAAGGAAACAACAAATCCTTATCGCCGACCAACAAATACGTATCCACTTTGACATTAGCCAATTGCTCATCCATGTAGTAGGGTTTTTGGGTGTTGTCTTTGTAACGACTGATGGCGAACAGCTCGTAATCCACCAGCATTTGCTCGGCTTGTGGAGAAAGTGCATGATCGGGCTTGCAGAAAACTGCTTTGTTCAGGAATTTGAGAATGTTTTTGGGAGTGGGCCTGACAATAGGCAACAGGTTGTAATAGAGGTTTTGGAACGACAATGAAAAAGATTGCAAACATCCCGGGTTCAGCAGGAAGGCCGCCTTTACTTTTTCAGGATGAACAATGCCCAGTTTCATGCAAATCAGTCCGCCGAAAGAAGCTCCGGCTACAAACGCTTTGTCAATTTCTAGTCCTTCCAAGACCTCAGCCGCCCAGTGTCCAAAATCCAACGATTTGATGTCGGGCGTGGCTCCGTCACTTGGGTTTGGCAACCCGTTGGTTTCCACCAAATAGATTTTCAGCGGCAGATTCAGATTATCCAAGCCTCTGTCAAAGTCCCAAATCAAAGGCGTGGTTCTGGCCCCCGGAAAAACGACCAATGTTTCAAGGGTTTCGTCTTTGGTGTCAAGGTTCCAAACGTGGGTTCGCCCAAGCGAAGTGGCGATGACGTGCCTTTCAAATGTTCTGCCATTGACCCTTTCCAGTTGCGCCACCCAGTCCTCAAAATAGGCGTGGTCTTTCTTTTCGTCCTTGAAATAGGATTTGTATTTGATTTCCATGATAGAAACTGAAATGAAGCTTTCATGAAGTCGGCTGTCTAATGCTTTTATATGTCAGCGTTTTGGGCGTTTTTTGCTTGAAACGCTAAATAATCAAAATATAGCTTAGAAAATCGTTTTTGCCGAAACCTCGCCTGTAATCAAATCCAATGTCGTCAAGTTGTACGTCAATAATTTATTGCCAAAGAAATCACAAGCCAAGCGACCCCTGAACTGATAGCCTTCTATCTGTTTCACTATCTCGCCGTTTGATGCATCAATCACATAATCGGCTCCCCAGTTGTTGGTTTCGGTGTCAACCGCACAGAGGCACAACAATTTGCCGTCCTCGGAACTGAAAATACCAGAAGGATATATCCGGCCGCCTTGTTTGCCCAATCGCTTGAAGTCCGTCTGCCAAACCGGCTGAAGATTCCGGTCGAAGCAGTGCAACACGTTTGCCTCAGTAGTCAGGTACACGAATGCCGAATCAATGGAAAACCGCAGTCGCGCAATTTTTCCCTCGACACCGAACGTCTGGGTGGTTGTGGTTTCGGTGGTAAAATCAAACACATGGCAAGTGTCTTTGACAGACAACGACGGGGCGTAGAAAGCGTTTGTACGTCTGTCCAAGTCGCCTGTGTAAAAATCGACGGATTTAGGCATTTCGGCGGTAATGACACCGCTTGCCAAGTCAAGGCAGAGTGGCTTCTTTTTGTAGACTTGAAACAAAGCTTTTGTACCCGAAGCATTGAATTTCAAGTCGTACACAAGGAAATTTTTGGTAGAATAAATGCGTTCTATGCTGTTGCGTTCAACAATGGCAACATCCGTCTTGCTGGCTCCTCTGTGGGTGCAATACGTTTTGACAGCAAACAACCGGCCGTCTGGGGATATGTCCAGCGGTTGCCAATCCTCGTATCCTTCCAAGTATTGTCGCGTGCCGGTTTCAAAATCATATAGAGAAAGACCGGTCTCGTTTACAGTCGGCTTTTTTTCGAAAAGCCCGATTTTGATTGCTTTGTTTATAATCATAAAACTGTTCGGAGCAAGGTGGTCTCCGGGCGTTTTAAGCATTTTTTGCCCAAAAGGCCCGACTGTCTTTTGTTCATAAACCTGCCGGTTTTATGTCTTCGTTGGTGTCAATCCCAGTCATTTTCCGGTACAGAAGCAATGATTCGTTTCAGTTCTGTATGGTCGTCAATCAAACGTTTGACAATCTCCCCGACTGTTTCCAATGCTTCTTTGTCCTTTCCATAGACACAAAACATGCTGCCTTCGCTGTCAAACCTCACTTTGTTGAACAAATCCGTGTGTTCGGTTTCCAACACGTGTTTTACAACCGACTCCCAATCATAACCGCCGCCTTCGTGATCGAATTCGTTGAACACTTCTTCACAGGCAGCGAATTCGGTTAACAACAGCGAATAGTTTTCTTCGCTTGTTTGCACCAGTTTTGGTTCCATTGGTTTTTGGTTTAAAGAGTTTTTGTTTGTTGTTTTTACTGAAGAAGTGGAATGCCCTCCGATAGGTTTTCCGTAAGCTGACAATAGGCGTTTTAAGCGTTTTTTGCTTAAAACGCTTTGTCGGTCCTGTAATTCAACAGAGCGTTTTAGTCAAAAATTACAGAATTCGCATCACCCATGCAATGCCTTCAACGCCTTCTGCAAATCTTCCGGTGTGCCTACGTCTAAGCAACTGCCGTTTTCAAACAGAACACCGCGTATGTTCAGGCCGTTTTCTATCCCCGCCTGCATGATATCGCTGACAATGATTTCCTTCTTGATGCCCGCCGCATAGGCTTCGGTAAATTCCGGTTTGCGTTGCGCCAAATAGTCGTGCATGAACTGCGTGAATCGCGGCGACCACACGGCGATGGCCCACACGTGGCGCAGCGTGCTGGCAGGCGGCTTGATTTCGATGCGCGTGATGCGGCCGTCGGCAGCCAGTTCCACCGGATCCCATTTGTGGGCGAAATTATTCGGAAAAACGCCCAAAACGGCATCCGCTTCAGTCTTTTTCAATTCGGCCACCAAGGCGGCGAACGCATCGGGCGGCTCCACCAGAATGTCGGGGAAACCCATTGCGACTATTGCGTTTTGCACAAACGGATACGCCTGATCAAGCGTGTACGGCGGGCCGTACGGTTCGTTCATCAGCAAATAGCCGATGTGCATGTGCAGCATCGCGCCGTCGCCGTAGTAAGCCGGAATGTCCCATTTTCCTTGCCGAATCACGAAAAACGCCTTTTTCGCGCCGCCCGTTCGCATGGCTTCGAGCAGGTACGTGGCCACGGCTTTGGGGCGCAGGCCGCCGTCGGCGGTGGGGTGGAGGCCCAGCGGAAACAGTTCTTTGCTGCACGGAAGCGGCGAAATGCGGGTGGCCTTTCCGCCCGCCGGTATCAAACCGATAATGTCCATTTTCAGGTCAGAATTCAGAGGTTAGAGGTCAGAAAACCATTTGTCAATTAGGCGTTTTAAGCAAAAATCGCCTAAAACGCTTTTTGTATGACTGACGCAAGCAAACGCTTGCGCCAGACTTTCTAATTTTCACTTACGACTTACGACTCACCACTTACGACTCAAAACTCTGGATTTCGTCTGTATTTGCTGATGTGGTCAATTAAATCAGGGAAAAAGTTATTGAAGTTTTCTTCGTAAAACGCATAGTCGCGTTTCAGGTCGTCGGTGGCGTTTTCCATGCCCGAGACGAACCGCGTGCGACGGGCCATGCCGGTCAACGCCCGGTCAATTCCCGCGACGGTGGCGTAGTGTACCAGCCAGTTTTGGCGGCTCATGGCCTGCACCATCGGCAGCATCACATCGGGCAGCAAATTGCTTTTTTCGTTTAGCAGTGTATAGACACGTTGGGCAAAGTCGTTCAACGGCAACGGGTGGTATTGGCCCCAGTGGACGGCCAGAAAATGGTCGTAGAACACATCCATAATCACGGCGGCATAATGGCGGTAGGTGGGAAACAGCTTCTGTTTGCCCGCCCGCAACAGCGGATGCGCGTCGGTGTACGCGTCAATTTCGCGGTGCAGCCGCAAGCCGGTTTGGATGCCGACAGGCAGCGTGTCGTCAATGCGGCCGGTCACGAAGTCGGCCATGAGGTTGCCCACCATCACTTCGTCAAAATCGCCGGACAAATACAGGTGTGCCAGAAAGTTCATGGTGTAAAGGTAGGCGTTTTGCGTTTAACGTTTGGGACGCTGCGCGTTTGGTCAGCGTTTGGACTGATGTCCCGATAGTTTCAACGTTAAACGAAAAACGTTGAACGTTAAACGATACCGTGGTATTTTTTCCACTGATTTTGCTTTTTTCGTAACGGCACGCTTCTTTCCGGTTTGTTGCCCGAAACGCCTTCGCCTCTCCTCACATAGCGAAGCGGCGTTTTTACAAACCATATACCATGTATTTTCTGTCAATTTTCAGAAAAAAACAGACAAAACCATGAAAGAGCAGATTTTGGAACACAAGCTCCATGACAACCGTAACGACGGACGGACAAAGGAAAAAATGAATCCGGTGGAATATTATCATTTGTTGCGCGACCACATCACCAAAAACCACGATCTGATTAACCAACGCACCATTTGGCTGTCCATTTCGCAGTCGTTCTTCTTCGGTGGCTACGGCACCATCACCAATGCCCCCAAGGATGCCAAAGGGCCGGTTTTCGCCTTGCAACAAGACGTGCTGCTTTGGTTGCTGCCAGTGGCGGCTCTGATTGCCTGCATGGCCGTGTATGTGGGGCTGATTGCGCGGGTGGTGCATTTGTCGGCGTTGCGCAGGCAGTTCGAGGACTACGTGGGCGACAACCCCGACGTGGCCGACTACCCGACGATTGACGCGCCGAAATTTGTCCGCATCATGGAGAAAGCCGCGTATCTGGCCCTACCCGCCATTTTCATGATGGCGTGGATTTGGATTTTGGTTCGGCAAGTGGGAGTGGAGTGAGTTTTCTGTTTGGCGTTTACCGTTTTAGGCAAAAATTGCCCAAAACGCCGTGGAGCCTTACCCCCGGCCCCTCTCCCAAGGAGAGGGGTGGCTTTTCAACCAAACGAGTATTTTGTCCCGAACACGTTCAGGTGAGGCCGGATGTCATCAAACTTTTTCCGCCGCTTTTTCCAAGAGGCGTTTGGTGGCGAGGATGCCTTCGTTTTCTGACAGGTAATCGCCGGGGGCACCCATTGTTTTCAAGAAACTGCCTTCGTGTTCGATGCCAATCACGCCCCGGAACTTGGCGGCTTTGATGATTTTCAACATCCGCACAAAGTCGGTTTCCGTGTCGTTGCCTTGTGCGTCGAACAGATGGCTTTTGGCACTCACGCCTTTGGCGTAGGGCATGAGTTTGGTCACGCCGTCGTATTTGTCGTATTCCTTGATGACCTTCGTTTTCATGAACGCCTCCATGGTTTGGGCTTCCGGCTCGGTGCGGCGTGTGAAATTGCCGAAATCAGGCAACACACCGGCGTAAGGGTTGTTGACCTGCCGAATCACGTCGGCCAGCCAGTCGGGGTTGGTTGACGGCCCGAAGTGATTTTCGATAATCACGTTCATTTGCTGGCTGGCACCGTATTCCACCAGTTTGCCGTAGCCTTCCACGCCAGCCTTGGCAATTTCCTCATCAGTACCTTTGCCGTTCAGGTTCACCCGGATGGCGTGGCAACCCAGAAACTTCGCCGCGTCCACCCATTTGCGGTGATTGTCAACCGCTTGCTGCCGCTGCGTCGCGTTGGTGTCGCCGAGGTCGCCTTCCATGTCCACCATAATCAGCACGTTGCGCACGCCGAGGTCGTCGGTGCGTTTTTTCAGTTCCTTCAGGTATTGGGTGTCCGTCGCCTTGTCCCGCCAGAACATCGAAACGTACTCCACATTGCGGATGCCGAAAGTGTTGACGGCCAAGGCAGGAAAATCGAGGTTGGTGAGTTTCCCCGAAAACAGCGAACCGGCCAGCGAAAACTGCGCCAGCGAAATCTCAAAAAATGGTTTCTTCGCGTCCGTTTGGGCCGACAACGGGTACGGCAACGCGGCGGCAAGGCCGAATCCGGCGGCTTGCCGGACAAAAGTGCGTCGGGAAATGCTCATGTCAAAAGAGTGGTAGGAGGGAAGTAATGATAAAAAGTCATGAGTCTTGTGTCTTTAGTCTTGAGTAAAGGCGTTGACTGTCAGTTTGTTAATGATTTTTAAACGCATCATCTTCCGATTGTTTTGGTAGAATGCGTGAATTTGACACAATGTTAAGGAAAAATATGAATCTTCCGGCAAAAAGACGCATCCGTCTTGTAATTTGCGCCGGATTGGTTGCTTTGGCGTTTTTTGAAGAAATTGCCCAAAACGCAAATCCGGCAAAGCCAAACGCGGTTGTACACTGCCGTTTACTGACTTTGTGACTTTGCGTCCTCTGCGAAAAACCTCTGCGCCTTTGCGTGAAAAAACAGGTTTCACGCAAAGGCGCAAAGAAAAACCGCAAAGTGCGCAAAGCAAACGGCAACGATTGATGGATGATTTTGCAAACGCTTTCCTAAAAATGATTTTCAGACATTTCCCCAAATATCTGCCGTTTGTTTTGCTGATGCCGCTTCTGGGCGTAGCTCCGCCGCAACAAGGCGTACCGGGCGAAGTCACCGTGGCGGCGGCCTCGGATTTGCGGTATGCGATGGATTCGTTGGCGGCGGTTTTTCGGCGGATCAATCCCAATTGCCGGGTGACGGTGATTTACGGTTCGTCGGGCAAGTTTTTCGCGCAGATTGTCAACGGCGGGCCGTTCGATTTGTTCTTCTCCGCCGACGAAGAGTATCCGCGAAAATTGCAAGCCCAAAAACTGACCGCAGGCGGCATTACGCCCTACGCCACCGGACGGCTGGTGCTGTGGAGCCGCACCCTCGACCCGTCGGCGGGTTTGAAAACACTGCTCGGCCCGGCGGTGCGCAAAATCGCCATCGCCAATCCTGACCACGCCCCGTACGGCAAGCGGGCCGTCGAATGCCTGCAACACTACAAGTTGTACGACCAAGTGAAAGACCGCCTCGTGCTGGGCGAAAACATCGCCCAAGCGGCCCAGTTCGCAACCACCGGCGCGGCCGATGCGGGGCTGCTGGCGTTGTCGCTGGCGGTGGGGCCGGGACTGCGCGGCAAGGGCAAGTATTACGTGGTTCCCGCCGAAAGCCACACGCCGCTGGTGCAGGCCTTTGTACGTTTGCGTCGCGCCGAAAACAACGCCGCCGCCCAAGCCTTCGCCACTTACGTAACTTCACCGCCCGGCCGCAAAGTGCTACAAGGTTTCGGATTTACGATACCGGAGTAGAGTTTTAAGTGGTAAGTCGTAAGTCGTAAGTGAAGGATGCAAGGGTAGATTCGGCTTTAGCCGAATTGTCGTCAAAACGCACAGATTTCTCAGTTGGAATCACTCAATTTGGCTAAAGCCGAATCTACATGGCTAAATTCTTATGAATAATAAATTACGAAGGCGTTTTAGGCAAAAAATACTCAAAACGGATGTATCACCAACTACTTACCACTTACGACTTACCACTTACCACTGACAAATGGACGACTTTTGGCCCACACTTTGGCTCACGTTGCGTCTGGCAACCCTGACCACAGCCCTGCTGCTTGTAGTCGGCGTACCGCTGGCTTATGCGTTGGCTTTCCGGCGGTTTCCGTTGCGTCCGGTGCTGGCGGCCGTGGTGAGCCTGCCGCTGGTACTGCCGCCGACGGTGCTGGGCTTTTACTTGTTGCTGGCGTTCAGCCCAGCCCACGTGCCCGGCCGCTGGCTGCTCGACTGGTTCGGAGTGTCGGTGAACTTTACGTTTGCGGGCATCCTGATTGGTTCGGTGCTGTACAGTCTGCCGTTCATGGTGCAGCCGGTGCAGGCGGCTTTTGACAGCTTCCCACGTTCTATGATTGAAGCCTCGCATACGTTGGGTAAGTCGCACTGGCAAACGCTGCGGCACGTGATTCTGCCCAACATCCGGCCGGCGTTGTTGAGCGGCATCGTGTTGTCGTTCGCCCACACCATCGGCGAGTTCGGGGTGATCCTGATGATTGGCGGCAACATTCCCGGCGAAACGCGGGTGGCATCCATTGCCATCTACGACAAGGTGGAAGACCTCAAATACGCCGCCGCCAACCGCTATGCGCTGGTGCTGCTGCTGATTTCGTTCGCTGATTTCGTTCGCGTTGCTGCTGGTGCTGAACCGGTTTGCGAAAAGCAGGTTGTTTTGAGAAAACGGTAATTGTCAGAATCAGGATTTACTGGATTAACAGAAAAAACAGGATTAAAAGGCGTTTTGGGCAAAAATTGCCCAAAACGTCAAACGAAAAACGTCAAACGAAAAACGTCAAACGAAAAACGTCAAACGAAAAACGTCAAACGAAAAACGTCAAACGAAAAACGTCAAACGAA
>JALOMD010000090.1 GCA_025455595.1 Cytophagales bacterium
GATGCGGTTGTTCCGCCGGTCAAACACCAGTTTTCCGTTTTTGTGCGTCCACAGCAAGGCTTCGATGCCGATGTTTTCGGGCGAAAACGCCATTGAAACGCCCCAGTCGGCCTTTTTGTGGAGCAAGGACACGACGGGAACGGAAAAATAATTACGGTTCTCGAACGGATTGTAATACATCCGGTCTTCCATCGTGCCGTCGGAGCGGTGCTTGCCGTAGGTGGGGCCGCCGTACCAAAATTTTCGTGTCAACAACGGTTGCGGCACCAGCGGATCGGCCCAGTCGCCGACGGGCAGTTGTCGGTCACTAGCCGCCACGTTGCCGTCCAGCAGTTCACGTTTCTCGGCTTCGGTGAGGGTCAGGCCGACGGTTTCGGGCCGCGGGTCGCCCCAGGTTGTCCAGAACCGCAGGTTTGGGTCGGGCGTTACCTGCCAGTGGGTCTGGATGCCGGTGCTCCATGCCTCTTTGCCTTGTCCGGCGATTTCGGTTTCCCAGCGGATGGCGCCGCCTTCGGGCGTGAATGTGTCGGTGAGCAAACACGAATGCCGCTTGTCGGTGGTCGTGATTCGGCGGGTGACAATCACCGATTCCTTCCGCGATTGCACGGAAAGCAGTTTCTGCTCGGTGTCCGACAACCGGGTGGTGGCGCGCAAGGAAATGCGCTGGCGGGGTTTTGCCTTTTCCAAAGATACTATTTCGCCGGAGGCGTTGATTGCTATTTTCAGATGCGACGCATGTACTTGAAAAGATTTGTTCTGTTGGGCGTTTGCTGGGTAACTGAGGCAAAAAAGAAAAACGATTGTGACAAACGATTTACTCATCGGGTTTAGGTAGTGAACAATGAAATTGAAAATAGTATCTCAGCCGAAGGCAAAACCTTTCCACAAAGAAAGCCAACAGAGCCAAGTGGCTAATTACTGTGTAATTGTGCCGTATGCAAGTATCATTCTTTCAAAAGACGATACTCATTTAGCCAGCAAAACCGATAGACTGTTCATTTGTCCGGGTCTTTTTTCCTGAAAATCGGCTCCACAAAACCGTACGGGCCGCCCACTTCGCCCCAGCCCCATTTGGGCGTGTGGTCTTCGGCGGTCATCGGGTTTTCGTCTCCGGCACTGAACTGGACGGCAAGGCGCGTGCCCCATTCCAGATGCCCCACCAATACCGAACGAAACTCCGGGTCGGCGGGCATCCCGATTTCGTCGGCACTCTGGAGAATCAACTGCATCCAGCGTTGGCGTTGGGTTTCGGTCAGGTGGCGGCTCAGGTGCTTGCCCACCATGTGTATCATGGGGTTTTCGGGAGCTACTTTTTCGCTGTAAAACGCCGGGCCTTTGAAGCATTCGCTCAAAAAGGCGGCCACGTGCCTGCTGTGTTCGGGCGACATGTGCCGAAACACGGGTTCGAGGATTTCGTCTTTGAGCACTTTGTCGTAAAAAATGGAGGTGAGTTTCTCAAAGGCTTCGATGCCGCCCGCCCACTGGTAGGGCGTGGGGACTGGTTGCAGGTTTTCCATGTTTGGATGGCTTTGGGTTCGCTGATTAAGAGTAGAAAATGCAGTCATACTGACTTCTGACTGTATTTTCTGTAAAGGTTCGAATCACTAATGTCACGCACTTCCCGGCAAGTCGGGATTGCCCAGAGTGCCTTTTCTGAAATTCAGAGGTTGTTTAAAGTTTTGATTTTGGGAGCGTCTTAGCCGTTGCCGCCGATTGCGGGATTTGACAATTTTTGCCCAAAACGCCGCTTGTGGCTGCGGTTCTGCCACGCCGATGCGTGGCGCAAAAGCTGAAGCATGTGCTACACAAAAGCGTTTTGGGCGTTTTTTGTAAAATCCGTTCATTGGATTCAGTCATTCTCGTCGAAAAAACAGACAATGGCTAAATTCACAATGATTCGTTTAAACCAAAAGAACAGTCAACCAACGACTGACTGTTCTATGAATCACCCCTTTGAATAAAAACAATCCCTATGATAAGCAACCGTCAAAATATAGTAATCCTACGCGATTTGTGTCAAAAAAACCTCACCCCCTTCCCCTCCCCGACGTGTCGGGGAGGGGAAGGGGTGCGGTTGAAAACCCGCCAAAAAACCGCGTTTCGGGCGTTTTTTCTTAAAACGCTTTTAACACAAATCACGTAGCGTTACTATAGCATGTTTTAAAAAGCCGAAACTCTGTGACTGTTTGATAGAGTTACTTTAGGTTGATTGTCAGCGTCCCGACAAGTCGGGAGGCTGGTGCAATTCTCTGTACAAAAAGCCGTTTTAAGCATTTTTTAACAAATTTCATTTATTTAATTACTGGTTCCTGACAGAAATTAGCTTGCATTATTCTTGATGCACAAAAATCATTACAAGTGTATGACTATCAGTTGCTTGTGATTTTATTTTGACTGACCACTGACGACTGACTACTAACGACTCTGTACTTATCAGCCAAAAGCAACTCTAATATCCGGGATTTTGTGTAATTTCAGGATTGATGGAACGTTCGCGTTGCGGAATGGCATACACCGCCTGGTTAGCCGTCGGGGTCAGGCCGCGCACATTGTAACGAGTGGCAAAAGCCTGGAGGGTTTCCACCATGACACCCGCCCGAATCAGGTCATGCCAGCGGTGGCCCTCGAAGCAGAGTTCCACCCGTCGTTCTTTTAAAATGGCGGCACGGGCATCGGTTTGGCTCAGCGTGGCGACCAAGACGGGCAATGTGGCGCGGGTGCGCACCCGGTTCACCTGCGCAATGGCATCGGCGGTGGCTCCTGTTTCGTTGAGGCATTCGGCGTACATGAGCAGCACATCGGCGTAGCGAATCACCGGCCAGTCCACATCACTGTTTCCGTTGATGGTGAACGCGGCGGCCGGCACCACGAATTTCCGGGTGAACAGCACGCCCGGCACATTGGTCAACGAATCCACTGAAACGGGCCGACGAATGTCGTTCGGCTCGAAAGCGAGCAGTATGTCACGCGTGGGCAAGTTGTTGCCACCCAGCCCGATGGGGGGCGTGTACAGGCGCGGCGCAGAGTTGGGTGCCTGCATGATCTGCGGCAAAAACGCAGCCGGAAAATCGCTGCCGCTGCCTTGGTTGTCAGGCTCATACTGAACAGAAAACACAATTTCAGCATTGTTGTCGGTGATAAACACATTGGCGTAGTTGCCCAGCAACTGGTAGCCGTAAGCGGTTTCGTTGGCAACTACGTCGCGCAGCAACGGCAATGCTTGCGCGTATTCACGTTGTTGCATGTGGACTTTCGCCAGCAAGGTTCGCGCCGCGCCGGAAGTGGCCCGCCCGATGTCATTTTGGACGGTGTAACGTTGTGGCAATGCGCCAATGGCCTCGGTCAGGTCGGCTTCGATTTGTGCGTACACCTCAGCCGCCGGTCTTCTCAGGAAAGTTCGGGACACAGCCGGATCAATCTGCTCTTGTGTAACCAGTGGCACATCACCGAAAAACCGAACCAAATTGAAATACATCAACGCCCGGATAAAACGCGCCTCGCCCAGCAACCGCGAACGCAAGGTCTGATCCATCTGCACGTTGGGAATACGAGCCAGGGCAATATTGGCATTGGCAATGGTCTGGTAGTGACCGTTCCACGCACCGGAAAGCGCGTTGGTCTGGGCACCCCATCCCAAGAGGTCAAATTCGCCTGTAGCCGCCTGACTTTCGGGGGCAAACGTGGAATTGTCGGACGGCACTTCGGTAAACAGCCAATAGTTGCCATACCGCCCGCGCAAGGTATTGTACAAACCGTTGATGCCCTGCCGAGCCTCTGTTTCGTTGCGGAAGAAGTTATCCACCGTCACTTGCGTGGGCGGCTGGATGTCCACGAAATTTTCTGTGCAACCGGCCATAAGCCAAAGGCTGCTTAGCAGTAATGCAGCCCGTCTGAGTTGTTTGTTTTTCATATCATTGCAGAATGAGTTCGTTTGAAATAGTTTTAAAACGGGCAGGTTTGGCCTTTTCAAAAGATACTATTTGGCATAACCGGGGCCTGAGTACAAAGTCGTTGGACGTTAGCCTTACGTCAATACGATTGCAAACGGCTTAGTACACAGGCCCCGGTTAAACTGTTTGTGCGTCAGTACTTATACAACCTGCCTTACAGGTGTCGGTGAAAGTCAGAAACCAATGCTCAATCCAAATGTCATGATCCGATTGAGCGGGTATGTTCCCTGATCTACGCCGGGTTGGAAAGCCGCTGCGCCAACGTTGTCGCCATTCAGGCTTGCTTCCGGATTGTAGCCGGTGTATTTGGTGAATGTGAACAGGTTTTGCCCGCTGAAGTATACGCGTGCCGACTGAAGCTTGACCTTGTTAAGCAGCGATTGTGGGAGATTGTAGCCAAGCGTGATGTTACGAACCCGCAGGAACGAAGCACTTTCTATTTGCCGGTTCGTGAGTTGCGAAACCGGCACGACGAATGGAGCTCCGGCACCCAAACGGGGAAACGCCACGTCTCGGTTAGGTTCGGCACGAGTAAAGTAATTGTCCGCAAAGTCAGAGGCGGCATTGAAGTTGCCGAAGCCGGCCCACAAGAACCGCAGGTTGCCATTGATGATTTCGCCACCCTGAGAGCCTTGTAACAGAATGGACAAATCAAAGTTCTTGTATTGGAACGTGTTGGTGATGCCATACGTGAAATCAGGGAAGGCATTGCCGATAATCGCCATGTCGTCCACGGTAATAACAGTGTCCCGCACCCCGTTGGGGCCGCCGTTATTACGAATTCGCCAGTCGCCCAAGCGGTTACGACCAGGGATTTGGGCATTGCCGCTGACGGCAAACGGACGCAGTTCGGCGGCATCCCGGTAAGTGCCTTCCACTTGGTAGCCGTACATGTCACCGATGGATTGCCCGGTGCGCAGTCTGAACACGTCGTTCCAGCCAAAAACAGCCTCGCGGTTAGCTCCCAACTGCGGTTGCCCGTTCAAATCCACGACTCGGTTGCGGAAAGTGGAAAGGTTGGCATTGACGTTCCAAGTCAAGTCCCCGAACTTGAAGTTGGTTCCTAACGTGAACTCCCAACCTTTGTTCTCAATCGTTCCGGCGTTAATGGTGTATCCCGTTGCCGTACCGTAAGAACCCGGCAAATCGGTAGGGAACAGAAAGTCACGGTTGGTCTTCACAAAGCGGTCCACGGTGACGTTAATACGGTTGTCCAGAAAGCCCAAATCCAGCGCAATGTCCGTCTGTTCGGCTCGTTCCCACGTCAGGTTGGGGTTGGTCACGCCGCTGTACGTTGCCCCCAACGCCCGCTGGTCACCGAAAGCGTAGAAGTTGCTTCGAATAGAGCCTGCCGCCCACGTGAATGAACCAATGTTGGCGTTGCCGGTCACGCCGTAGCTGGCGCGGATTTTGGCTTCGCTTAGCACATGTTTGATACCTTCCATGAATCCTTCCTCACTGATGCGCCAGCCCACGGAAACCGCCGGGAAGTTGGCACTGCGTACACTTGGCCCGAAACGCGACGAACCGTCACGCCGCACCGACAAGCTCACCAAATACTTGTTCCGGAAATCATAGTTAATCCGGCCCGCCAGTGAGTACCAAGCCGTGAGGTCAATTCCCCAAAAGCCAAGCAGGTTGGCGGAAGAAGCCGGGTTTTGCAGCAGCAATTGCGTATAACTGTCGTTCGCGCCAAACAGGCCGGTGAACCTTGAGTTGTAGCGTTGCAGCGAATACACGCCCGTCACAGCCACGTTGTGGGCATTGCCAAAAGTGCGTGCATACGTAGCCGTGTTTTCCCAGAGCCAGTCAATCAGTCGGCCTTGGCTCTCTTGTGAATAGGGCTGGGCAGGCGCGGCTGTGGAGGCAGGGCCACCCAGATACAGATACGGCGAGAGATAGACCAGTTGCTCTTCAAATTCGACCGAAGTGCCGAAACTGGTGCGCAGTTTCAGGTGTTCGATGGGTTCGTAATCCAGAAACGCCTGCGTCAATACCCGGTAATTCCGGAAACGGTTTCGGGTTTCGTTGATTACCGCCAACGGGCTGGTCAGGTTGCCTGCAACAAATCCGTATTGGCCGCTTACCGGGTCAATATTAGGTTGCCCGTACCGGCCGTCCGGCAAATATTCCGGGACAATCGGAGGCATTAGCAGTGCCGTTTGGACAATGCTCGGCACGTTGGGATTGAAATTCTTGTCGCTGGCCGAGTTGTATTGACCGCCGGCAAAGGTTCGGTACTGGTCTGAGTAGGAAGGGGAAAAGTTGATGCCCAGTTTGAGTTTGCTGGATAGTTTGGTGTCTATGTTGGCCCGGAAGTTAAATCGCTCAAACGAAGTGCCCTTGATGGTTCCTTCTTGCTGCAAATAGCCTCCCGTAATCAGGAATTGCGTGTTGTCGTTGCCACCCCGCGCCGTCAGTTGGTAATCCGAAAACCTGGCATCACGAAAAATCACATCCTGCCAGTCGGTGTTCGGCAAGCCCTGCGGATTGGCGGTGAATGCATCCGGTACGCGCAGGTTCTGGTTACCGGCTATAAAGTTGCGTTCGGCAGCCGCTGCCACTGCATACCGGAGGTATTGGTCACGATCCATCAGGTCAATACGCTTGGAAACCTGCTGTACGCCGGTGTTTGCATTGAGTTCGAACCGGGTTTTACCGGCCTTGCCACGTTTGGTGGTCACGATGACTACGCCGTTGGTGGCGCGTGCTCCATAAATGGCGGCGGAGGCAGCATCCTTCAGGATTTCAATGGATTCGATGTCGTTCGGGTTGATGGACACGAACTGACCGGCATTGGACAGCGGATAGCCATCCACCACATACAACGGGTCGTTGTTGCCGATGGTGCTGATGCCCCGCACCCGGATCACGGGTGGCGCACCGGGTGTGCTGCCCCGTGTGGACTGCACCTGCACGCCCGCCGCCAAGCCAGCCAGTGCATCGGCTGCCGTGGAAACCCGCTGAATGGCAATGTCATTGCCCTGCACTTTGGAGATTGCGCCTGTTACTTTGGCACGGGATTGTTCACCGTAGCCGATAACCACCACCTCGCCCAGTGATTTGATATCGGCCACCAACGCCAAGTCTATCGTTTGGCGGTTGCCCACGGTCACTTCTTCGCTCACGTAGCCGATGAAACTGAACACCAGCACCGCGTTTTCGTCGGCCACATTGATGCTGTAACTGCCTTTGCCGTCGGTGGTGGTGCCTTGGGTGGTGCCTTTCAGCGCGACGCTCACGCCCGGCAGCGGCTCGCCGGTTTGGGCATCGGTCACCTTGCCGGTCACGGCGATGTCAAGCACGGCGGCATTGGCTTCGGTGCTTGCGTCTGTGCTGCTTGGGGTTTGGCTTTCCGGTGTGACACTGTTTTGCAGGTCGCCGGTTGGCTTTTCTTTCTCCGTTCCCTTGCGCGGCTTGATCACGTAAGTGTTCTTTCGGATTCGCTTGTAGTTCAGGCCAAACGGTTGCAGCAGTTGTTGCAGAGCCGCGTCAAGGCTGGTTTCCTTTTGCCAGTTGTTGTTCTCGACGAACCGATTGTTCACCAAGTCGCCGTCGAAACCAAACACGATTTTGTGCTTGGTTTCCAGCGAATGCAAGGCTTCGCGCAAGGAAACGGCTTGGCTGCCCTGCTGCGTGGCACGGGGAGCGGTTTGCATCGCCAACGACTGCGCACGCACTGCCACGATTCCGGCAAACAGGCAAAGCAAGAGCAATCTTGCAAGTAAAGTTGTTTTCATGTGTACAGGCATTGATTTGGTTTAGGGGTTCTTGGACTCAATCAAAATTGTATGGTCTTGCTTGCGGACAGACAGGTCAAGCGACTCGGCCAAGGTGCTCAACAGTAAGTCCAAGTCGTTCTCGTAAAGCGTGTAAGAGAATTTGCGGCTGCGCAGTTGCGGATGGGTGAGTTGCACACGGTAGCCGTAGTTGTCTTCAATCATCCGGGCGATTTCGCCCAGGGTGGCATCTTCAAACACCAGCCGGTTTTCCTTCCAAGCCGTGTAAACGGGCGTACGCACAGTCTTCTGCACCAAGGCGGGTTGGCTTTCGGATGCTTCCACCAACTCGCCGGGCCGCATGATCACCGACTGGTTGGTTTCGGTTCGGCTCAGTTTCACCTTGCCTTCGTCCAGCACCACGCGGGTTTTGTTCTGCCGCTGCCACACGTTGAACTGCGTGCCCAACACCTCCACGTTCACGTCGCCCGCGTGAACGATGAATTTGCTGTGC
>JALOMD010000744.1 GCA_025455595.1 Cytophagales bacterium
CCGACAACTCGTTGGTGGCCCGGCGGTTGCGGAAAAAGTTGATGCTCCACGTCTGTTCGGCGGTCTCGGTCTTGGGGTAGCGCAGCGTTTGCCACGGAATGGCGTATTCGGCCACCCAGCCGGAGTCGGTGCGTTGCGTGCGGACGCGCCACCAGCCGTCCCAGTCCACGTCGAACAGCACGTCGTCAAACGACAGCAAATCGCGCTGCGTGGCGTAGGGGTTGGTCATCAGGGCCATGGCGTTGCGCTTGTCGTTGAAGCCGTCAATGGCGATGCCGAAAAAGTCGTGGGAGCGGAAGTTGAAGTCGCGGCGGAAGTCGGGCACACGCAACGCCCGGCGGCCCACGGTGTCTTTGTTGAACGCCGCCACGTACAGATAGTGCCGGTTGAACAGCACGCGCACCTCGGTTTGCAACCGCAGCGGCTGGCCTTGGAACGGCTCCACTTGGAAAAAATCGTTGCTGGGCTTGGCCTGCCGCCACTCGGCCTCGTCCAAACGGCCGTCAATCTTCAGGTTTTGCTGTATCTCGGTCGCTTCGATGGTTTTCCGCACCGAATCGGGCTTGAATACCGGCGCGTCGTTTTGGCCGCAAACGGCGATGGGAATTAGGCTCAGGAAGAGAAAAAAGTACAGAAAACGCATAGAGAAGAAACAACACGACCTCGGTGGACTCCGGTGAAAAATTTGGCAGAAAAAAGACCAGTAGGTGGCGGCGGACAAAGGTACGCAAAACCACTGCTACGACACCGGAAAGTGAGAAAAGGTGTGTTTGAAGGATGTGCGGCAATGCTCGCGACGGCTGCTTGTGACAACCGTTTTCTCAGGGGCTTCGTTAGGATGGCGTTTTGAGCAAAAACCGTCAAATCCCGCCCATGCCGCGTGCGTGCCTGCCACGCACCTGGCGTGGGCAAGAGTTGGCGGCAATGCCCAAAACGCTGTCTGCAAAGGTTGCAGATAGTGGCGCAGAGGGCGGAGTAAAAAACGGACGCGGAGTAGGTTAGCTGACCAAGACAAACAAGGCCAGTACGAGCAGGGCGTAGCCCAAGCGGAGAGCGGCATCAAAGACGACTTTCGGGTATGTTTTCATGGCGTGTGTTTCGGTTTCAATGCTTTGTCAACTTCCGCCGCCGAAATGTAACCACCGCCGATGGGCGTTTTGGACAAATTTTGCCCAAAACGCCTTCACCGTTTACAAGCTGAAGCCTGTGGTACACCCGTTAGCTATTCTTCCTAAGTGGCTGCCCGTATTTGGTTTGGCCTATTTCTAAAAAGAAAGCTTATTCGAAAGGCATTGATTTTCAGTAATTTAAGCCTTGTTTTTTTACTCAAGACCCAAGACTAAAGACTCATGACTGAATACTCATAACTTGATTTTCAGACCGTAGTCGCGTTTCAGGGCCAGCAGGGCTTCGGCGTTGCCTTTGGCATCGTCAACGGGATGGTGCGTGTGGGCGGTTTTGCGCAGGTGCTTGAAGTTCTTGAACGTGTCTTTGACCACGCCTTTGTACAGGCTGCCCAAGTTCTGCGAACTGAATCCGAACGGATTGCCGCCGGTGAAATGGTGGAAGTACCAACAGACGAACATCCAGTCGAAGCCGTTGTTGTCGCTGATGAAAACGGGCCGGTCTGTACAGACTTTCGCCAGCCAGTTTTTGAAATCACTCATCACTTGCTTGGGGTCGTCGAAGGTTAACGTTTCCTCCCGGCTGTGGCCCGACACGGCCAAGGCTTCGGGAATGAACTTGTCCGAAATGGGACGCAACCTGCCGTAGAAAGTCTTATCCAACGCTTCGTCCACGAGCACGGCCCCGAACGAAATCATCGAATAGTCGCCCGGAATGGGGCCGTCGCTTTCGATGTCAACCATGATGTAAGCCATGTTAATTCAGAATTATGAATGTAGAATTCAGAATTGAAAAGGCGTTTTGGGTAAAAATTGCTCAAAACGCTTCGCCGCTGTTTGGGATTTGCAATCCGATGCAGAACACGTCAAAATACCGCACAGCGTTTTGGGCAAAATCGCCCAAAACGCCACTTGTCGGCCAATGTGCTGTTCGGGATTTGCAATCCCGAACCCGACTGTCGGTTTTGGATTTCTGCATAATTTGGAAAATCCTGTACATCCTGCAATCTTGTCAAGAAAACGGAATAGCCTTCCAACAATACAACCATTCAGCAATTGGTCCTGTCTGAAACGTGTGGATGGCATTCAATAACCGACTGATAATCAATTTGTTGAGAGAAGTCATCAACACCTTTCAGACACGACCCAGCAATTTAACCATTCAGCCATTCGCCCATTCAATTCACCACAATTTTCCTGATCATCTGCTGTCCGTCGCCTTGGAACGTGACCACGTACAGGCCGCGTCCGTAGGAGCGGAAATCAATCTGCGACTCGAAGGGAATATTATCAGAGCTAAAAATTTCTTGTCCGACGGCGTTGTGGACACGCATGGAAACGGTGCGGATGCGCAGGCCGATGTCGCGCCGGACGGTCACCGCATCGGCGGTGGGGTTGGGGCCGAGGCGGATGCCTGCCGCCAGTTGGTCGGTGCTGCGCAGCACCAGCACTTGCTTGGAAAGCGTGTCGGCGCAACCCAACGCGTTTTCG
>JALOMD010000091.1 GCA_025455595.1 Cytophagales bacterium
CGGGGGCAAGCCCCGCCCCTACAGTCGGTGCGTTTTGGGCAAAAAATGACCAAAACGGAAAATCTTAAACAGTCACATCGTGGTATTGCTCTTTTGTTCCTTCTTTTTCGGCATCGTCCCGAAAGTTTTTAGCAATATGGTCGCAGTTTACTACTTGAAAAAATATCTCAGCCTTTACTCCTAAAATGTTGATAACTCCATTCTTGGGCAGATGGTTGGTTTTCATATATGCCGGTAGTTGGCAACCAGTATGCGCGTTTTAGGCGATTTTGAGTGAATTTGTACGGAATGTCAGGGTTGTTTGTGTTTTCTTTGCGCCCTTTGCGTTTTCCATTTGTGCCTTTGCGTGCAATTATTTGTCTCATGCACAGGCACAAAGATTCCCGCAAAGAACCTTGTAAGCGATTTGACCAACTACTCACTTACGACTAACCACTCACGACTCATTTCAACCATCTTTCCGAATCACCAGTATTTCAGCCTCGTAGTTGAAATAGTAATTGCCGTCAAGTTGTTGCAGGGTCTGCACGTAAGTGGCCAAGGCAGGCTTTTTTTCGTCCGTCCAGTCGGCGTTGTCGGCGAGGAGATAGCCGAGGGCCTGCGCCATGTCGGCGGGTTGGCGGGTGTTGATCTCGATGGGGAAAAGATAGTGCTCGGCGGAAAAAATTTCCTTCACCCGTCGGAAAAGCTCTTCCGACTCTTCCGACGGAGCCAGTTCCAGATAGCCCAGCAAGTGCTTGTAGTTGTTTTGGGGGCGGTTTTGCAACAGCACCAGCACGCCGCCGGCCTCCAGCGAACCCGCGTAGTGGTTCAGGAAGGCCATGCGTTGGTGGTTGCGTTCTTCCGGCGTTTCGAGCCACGCCCCCAGCGACTGAATCAGGTGCGCCACCAGAATCATGTCCGTGCGGCCGATGAGCTTGAAGTCGTCCGGCTCGATTTGGCAGGTCACCACCTGCGGGCGGCGGGCGGCGATGTCGGCCAAGACGGCGGCATCTTCGTCCACGGCCACCAGCGTCTCAAATTGCCCGGACAAATGCAATACTACGAACGGCTCGCGGCAACCGATGACCACCCCGTTGCGCCGCCGGGGCAGGGTGCGCAGCACGTAGTTTTCCAGTGCGGCTTGTATGTTGCGTTCGGCATTGCTTTGTTGGTAAAACACGTCACGCAACCCGTTGTTGCTTTGCGCATCGGCGGGTGAGTGTGCGAAATCGTCGGACAGGCGCATGTAGGTTACAAGTTCTTGGGTAGTGGGTTTTGCGGCAAGCATTTGCACAACCAATTGATTGTCAGTTGAGTATGGCTTGTCTTTTCAAAAATCGGGCACAGAATCACTGTTCAGTAAGCACTCTACTTTCAAAATAATGCATTTTTTGGATAGCAATCAAGGAAATAAAAATCGGTTGGTTGTAAGCGGCAACAGGCCGGCTTTTCGTTTTTGGCTCGTATGTTTGCGGCACTTTTTGAAAATAAGTAGTTAGCTATTGGCCGCTGGCTTTTAGCAAAACAAACACATGATACTGTTTTGCTAAAAGCCAACGGCCAAAACCCAACTGATTACGCAATAGAGAATTCCTGTAAGTAAAGGCGTTTTGGGCATTTTTTGCCTAAAACGCCACCAAAACCAGAACTTTAAACAACGTCTTAGCCGAAAACCAATGACTAACGACTGACGACCAACGACTAATTTACCCAGATGAGCATTCCCTCACACATCCAGCAACTTTTCAAGGAACGCTTCGGACGGCAGCCGCTGGTTGTCCGTTCGCCGGGGCGCATCAATCTTATCGGCGAGCACACCGACTACAACCAAGGCTTTGTGCTGCCCGCCGCCACCGACAAGGCCGTGTACGTGGCAATGGCTCCGTCGGAAGACGGCCGGTGCCGTTGGATTGCCGCCGATTTTGACAACGACGAATTCACGACGGATTTGACCGAACTGCGTCAGTCGGGCAGGCACTGGCCCGACTACCTGCTGGGCATGGTGGATCAGTTGCGCAAACGGGGCCACCGCATTGCCCCGTTCAACGCCGTGGTCAGCGGCGATGTGCCGTCGGGCGGCGGCATGTCGTCATCGGCGGCGTTGGAGTGCGCCACCGGCTGGGGGCTGAGCGAATTGTTCGGCTTGGGCTTGGACAGGCTCACGTTGGCAAAAACAGCCCAGCAGGCCGAAAACGAATTTGTGGGATTGCGCTGCGGCATCATGGACATGTTTGCCAGTGCGCACGGCCGCAAAGGCCACGCCATCCGCCTCGACTGCCGTTCGCTGGAATACGAATACTTCCCCATTGACCTGCAAGGCTACGAACTGGTGTTGTTCGATACGGGCGTAAAACATTCGCTGGCCTCCAGCGAGTACAACACCCGTCGGCAGGAGTGCGAGACCGGGGTAGCCATGCTGCGCCAGTGGGAGCCGAACGTGCAAAGCCTGCGCGACGTGACGGAGGAAATGCTGCTGCGCCACCAACGCCAACTCGACCCGATGGTGTTTGTGCGTTGCTTGTACGTGGTGCAAGAAAACGCCCGGCTGCTGGCCGCCTGCGACGACCTGCAACGCAACGACCTGGAATCGTTCGGGCAGCGGATGTACGGCTCGCACAGCGGCCTGCGCGACATGTACGAGGTGAGTTGCGCCGAACTGGACTATTTGGTGTCGTTCACGCTGACCGAGAAGGCCGTCATCGGTGCCCGCATGATGGGCGGCGGCTTCGGCGGCTGCACCATCAACCTGATTGAGTCAGCGGCGGTTGACGACATTTCTGAGCGGCTCGACAAGGCCTATAAAATCGCGATGGGCCTTGACCTGAAGACGTACCGAGTACGGATTGAAAACGGGACGGAAATCCTTTGAAATCGGAATGCGGAGTTCGGAAAAAAAGCATGGAGCGTGGGGCATGGAGCGGAGGGCGTTTTGGGCAAAAATTGCCTAAAACGCCCAAAACGCCTGCTGCCCGCCAACTGCCACTGCCAACCTTTCCGCATTCCGAATTCCGTTCTCATCTGGCGAATGGCGAGCCGGACTGGGCTTGCAGGCTTTCGTTCACCACCACCGAAGACGGGTTTTTCAACAGGTTGTAGCGGTTGATAACCATGAACCTGCCCCGTTGCGTGTTCAGGTTCAGTCCGAGCCGCCTTGCGTATGCCTTCAGTTCGTCGTGGTAATCGGCCATTAGGCCGTCATAGACTTCTTCGCGAAAACGTCGCATAGGCACGAACCGACCGTTGGTGTACACATAATAATCGTACGTGTTCACGTAGTCATACCAAATGTCGTCGGTTTCGGTCGTGACCGCCCGTGCCGCCCGCACCGAACGCGGAATGCGTACCAAGCGCAGTTCGCCCGCCGCGAGTTGCTCGAAAAACACCGGCCTTGCCCGGCGCAGCCCGGCCGCAAACGGCAAGCTCACGTAACGCCTCGACACGCCGCGTATGGTGTCCACGTAACTGAACGACTTCACTTGTGTCGAATTATAGACTTTCACCACCGCTCCGTCGCGTACCATTAGCAAGCCGGTTCCCAAGTCGTAGCTGATTTCCCGTTCCAAAAAACTGCCGTCGGCCAGTATCATCCTTCCGAAATACCAACCGGGTCTCACACGTGCGGCCTGCGCCCCTGCCGTCATTGCCACACACACAAGCACTGCAAACAAACTTTTCATCGGTTTTGAGTTTTAGCTGGTTTTGGTTTTGCCGCGCAATGCGGCAGAAAACGGCCGCACAATTGCTGTTCCCCTGACCGGAGAACAAAGCCGCAATACCCGAAACCGCCCGATGTGTATGCAGAATTCCCCGAAACAGGGTGTTAAAGCCTCTCTTGCCTGTGGCGTTTCGGCACGTAGGGAAACCGCCCGGAATTGTCGCAAAACCTGCCAAAACGCCTCAACCTCTGCTGAAAACGTACAGAACCGCCGTCGTGGCACCCGGTTACCTTCTCGCACGGCAATAAAAAAGCCTCCGCCAAACACTGGCGGAGGCCGTATCTCGAAGTCTTGCGTCGTTGGTGAAAAAGGCAACAGCCGTACAAAACGCCTATCCAACCTTCGTAGGGTTCAAAACCCTATGAAGGTTTTCCAAGTCAGAAAAGAACGATTGCGTCGGGGTTTTTCAGCACGTTGTACTGGTTGATGAGCATGAACTGGCCCCGTTGCGTGAAGATGTCGAGGTCTTTTTCGCGCATGTAGTTTTGCAGCGGCACGCTGAACTCCCGCACCATGGCCGGAAAAATCTCTTTCCGAAACCGACGAATGGGCGTAAACCGCTTGTCGCGGTAAACGTAGTAATTGTAAATATTGCGACTGTCGTACCACGGCGAATCGGTGAAGACATTGACCGTATGCGTCATGCCGGGTTGCCGGGTGTTGCGCGGCCGCCGTAGCAGGTACATTTCGCCGGTGAGCACGATTTCGTAGAATTGCCGACGGCCGCGCCAAAAACGGTTTTCGGCTTGGGGCAGGCTTACGAAACGGCGCATGGTGTTTTGCTTGGTGTCGAAATAACCAAACGTGTTCACTTGCCGGGCGGTGTACACCCGCACCAGCGACCCTTTGCGCACTTGCAGCAAATCAGTGGCGACATCGTAGCTCACCTCACCGTCGAGCCACTGGTTGTCAAGTAGTTGAATCTCTCCTTTATGCCATAGTGCGGCCTGCGGACGGGTTGCGTTTGCGGTCGCCATCACGACAAACGCAAACAGAAAACAAAACAATCTCATGGTAATTGTAGCTGGACGAAAAATATAATTTCGTATTTGAAAAATGATTAAAAATTAAACACTGAGGTATGGTGTAATAACGAAAGAACTCGATTAAATAAATCTAACTTTTTCTGGTAATAGTACCACAATAATAAGATAAAAACGCGTGCCGTGCTTTTTTGTTTGCGCTTTTTTCTGTCTGTGTATGTTTGAAGGCGACAAAACAAAAAACACGTCGCGGGTGGGCGACGTGTTTTGTCTCATGGTTGAAAAACGGAAAGTGCGTTTCGGGCGATTTTTGCCCAAAACGCTACATCATTCTGAATTTTGAATTCTTAATTCTGAAGGAGTGTCCGGTGTTCGGCGGAACCAGCCGAAAAAGCCCTTCTTGACCGTGGACGTAGCACGTCCGGCGTGTTGTACACCGGCTTTCACCACGTTGCCGCCGGCTTTGCGGGCTGCCTTCCCGATGGCGTTGATCACTTGCGCCGACGATTGCACCACCAAAACCCGTAGCATCGAAGAAGCTTCCACAAACGCGGCCTTGCGGGCTTTTTTCGGATTGAACGGCTCCAACGTACCGCAGTAACGTCTTGCAATGATGCCCACCCGCAGCGTCAGGAATGCGTTGATGGAGCCTTCGAGCAGCGAGTCGAAGACCACGCCGCTCAACGGCCCCACGAACGGCACCGATTTGAGAGCCGAGCCTTGCAACACCGTGCCCAGCACCGGCTCCAGTTGCTCCGAAATGTCCAAGTCCTCTATTTGCGTGGCCAGCAACGTGGTGGCCCCCACGTTGGTGTACAAGGCCAGCAGGTCGCGGGGAGCGGGGCGTTGGTTGTAAATGTGGGCAATGTCCCAGATCATGCGTGTGTGCGTGGCCAAGACCATCAGTGCGTCGAGTTTGCCGTTTTGCGAAATGGAGGTGGACAGAAACACGTTGCGGGCGGTCTTTTGGATGATTTCGTTGGCCCGTACGTCCAGCACGCCCAAGGCTTTCTGCAACTCGTCGCGCTGCGACAAATCGAACGGCTGTCCCTTAAGCAACTTGTTGACGGACAGGCGTTTGGCGAGTTTCGGCAGATATTCAGGTACGGCTTCTTCGCTATCGGGCGGCACCAGCGGCTTGGGCAACCGCATGAACAACAGCACCGGCACAAGGAACAGGGCCGCAAACACTACCGTCAGCGCCACGGCCACAACTACGCCCAGCGTCTGGTTCACCGCCGAGGCATAGACGTACACCTGCACAATCTGGTTGAACACGACCACCACAAAGGCCGCCAAAAACAGGATTCCGGCAGCAAGCAATATGTTTTTCAGTTGGCGCATGGGTGTGAAAGATTACAAGTTGCAAGGTTGTAAAATTGAAAGGTTGCGGCTGAGGAAGTTGGCGTTTCAAGCAAATTTCGGCTAAAACACCAATTTTCCAATCTTTACAACTTTCCAACCCTAAAAACCTTTCAACAATTCCGCCGCTTTTTCCTCCGGCAGCGTGTCGGCCATGAAATTGCCGCCGCCGATTTCGGGGCCGGCCAAATGCTTGATTAATCCCGGCTGGCGCAGCGGCGGCAACAGCGACAGGTGCAGGTGGTAGTCGGGATAATCGGCTCCGTCAACGGGGGCCTGCTGCACGCTCATCACGTACGGAAACGAAAAGCCGAACAACCGGTCATAGCGGCGCACCAGTTCTTGAAACACTTCAGCCAAATCGTATAACTCGCTGTCAGTGAGTGATATAAGCGTAGCATGTCGCCGTTTTGGGAACACCATCGTCTCGTAGGCGTACCGGGCAAAAAACGGTACAAACGCCACCGCACCGCTGTTCTCGGCCACTATGCGACGGCCGTCGGACAATTCGTTTTCAATGATTTCGGCGAAAAGATTCGTCCCCGTAGCCATTCGGTGGTCGCGGGCCGCTTGCAAGTGCTGCTCGCAGTGACGGAACACAAAATCAGTGGCGTAAAGTTGCCCGTGCGGATGCGGATTCGACACGCCGCAAAGTTCGCCTTTGTTCTCGAAGAGCAACACGTAGCGAACCGACGAATGGGCCAGCATTTCGCGCATTTGTTGCCGCCAAGCAGAAAACACATTGGTCACTTGCACGGTTTCCAAATCCGCCAGCGTGAGGTTGTGGCGCGGGTCGTAGCAAATCACCCGCGCGATGCCCGTGGCCGGGCTACGCTGGTACAAGCCGCTGCCTTCGGTTACCGCCGGGGCGTGCAGGCCCACCACCGGATGGTCGTTGTCGAACACGTAAACGCCTTGGTAGTCAGGGTTTCGCACGCCGTGGACGCGGGCGTTTCCGGGACACAAATAGCAAGCGGGGTCGTAGGCGGGCGTGTCGGGTTTGGTCACTTGCTGCGTACCGGTGTTCCACGGACGGGTGTTGCGGTGGGCGGCATACACCACCCACTCTTGCCGCAGCGGATGCCAGCGTTTCTCCCATTTGCCTTCAAAATCCATGCGTCGTAAATTGTAGATTCCCTTGTAGTTCCGAACGGTGTTCGGAGTATCATGCAACGCATGATTTTGCCGCAGCCAAACCACGCAAGCGTGGCATCCCGACAAGTCGGGACTACGATGCCTTGTCTTTCTAAAAATAATTCCGGCGAAAAGATAAGCCTCTTTTCCAATCTTTGCGTCGGCGTTTTAGGCGTTTTTGCCCAAAACGCCACAACCAACCATTTAGCCAATCAACCAAAAACATGCTCCGCTTCGATTACCAACGCCACACACTCCGCTTCACCTTTGTGGCGGGCACTTCGCGCGGGGTGCTCACCGAAAAAGACACGTATTTCCTGCGCGTCTATGACGACCAATCGCCTGACATGCAAGGTTGGGGCGAATGCAGTACATTGCCAGGCCTGAGCATTGACCACGTGCCTAATTATGAAGCCGTTTTGGGCGATTTTTGCGAAATTTCCAACAAAACGGCTTTCGGTGCGCAGTCCATCAAAGAAGCTTTCGAGGCGATTCCCGAACTGATTCCGAATGCGTATCCGTCCATCGTTTTCGGCTTTGAAACGGCCCTGCTCGACTTGGCGAACGGCGGCCGCCGCGTGCTGTTCGACACGCCGTTTGCGCGAGGCGAGGCGGGCATCGCCATCAACGGGCTGGTTTGGATGGGCGAACCGGCGTTCATGAAAAAGCAGATTGACGAAAAGCTGGCCCAAGGTTACACCACGCTGAAACTCAAAATCGGAGCCATTGATTTCGCCCAGGAATGCGCCTTGCTGGCCTATATCCGCGAGCATTTTCCGCCCGAACGCATTACGCTGCGCGTGGATGCCAACGGAGCGTTTCGCCCGGACGAAGCAATGAGAAAGTTAGAGAAACTGGCCGCTTTCGGGCTGCATTCCATCGAGCAGCCGATTGCGGCGGGCCAGTGGGTTGCCAGCCGGGAGCTTTGCGCCCGGTCGCCGGTGCCGGTCGCGCTGGACGAGGAACTGACCGCCGTTCGTCATCCTGAAACCGTCGCTGCTGGGCGGTTTTGCGCACTGCCGCGAGTGGATCGAACTGGCCGAAACGCGGCGCATCGGCTGGTGGATGACCTCGGCGTTGGAATCGAACGTGGGGCTGAATGCCATTGCGCAGTTCATGGCCTCGCTCGGCAACCCGCTGCCGCAGGGCTTGGGAACGGGGCAATTGTACCACAACAACGTGCCGTCGCCTTTGGAAATCCGCAACGGATTTTTGCATTACAATCCGACGAAAAGTTGGGTCTTGGGTCTTGAGCCTTGGGCAAAAAATGTCTGAATCAGGATTTACAGGATTATCAGGAAAGGCAGAATGAAAACCGGAATCCTGTTTTTTCTGCTAATCCTGTAAATCCTGATTCTGACAAAAAAAGCCCTCCCGACGCGTCGGGAGGGTTGGGGGCGGCGGCAAAACACCTTCGTACATTCTGAGGACGGGACTGGTCAACTCGATGCCGGTACGCATCGATAGCTGTCATTATCTTCCCGAAGACCAACCGTAATGCAGCTATCGATGCAGTACCGGCTTAGTCAAGATCAGGCCCGTGAGGCGGGGGGAATCTGTGAACATGGACGACGATGCATCGCCCGGTTTGCAAGGTTTTGTATTTTGCGCCTTTGTCAAAAATAGAAATTTAATTCGGAACTACGGCTTAGGAATTCGGAATTTTTCGACGCGTTTTGGGCGAAAAGTGATAAATCCCGCACTCGGCGGGAATGCTCAAAACACCTTGCCGAAACCCATTCAGAATTCTGAATTCTAAATTAACTACGATTTCATGTTGGTGAACTGGAGCGGCAGGCCGACATCAGCGGCGCGGAGTTTGGCGATGACGGCTTGCAGGTCGTCTATTTTCTTGGCCGTCACGCGGATTTGGTCGTCCATGATGGCGGCTTGCACTTTCAGGCCGCTGTCTTTGATGAGCTTGACGATTTTCTTGGCCGTTTCCTTGTCCACGCCCTGCCGCACGGTGATGTTGCGCCGCACCATGTTGCCCGAAGCCGACTCCACGTCGCCGAACTCCAGCGATTTCGGGTCGAGGCCCTGCTTGGCCATGCGCACCATCACCGCGTCTTGGATGGCTTTCAGGCGCATTTCGTTTTCGGTGAGCACGTGCAGCACGTTGGTCTTCTTGTCCAGTTCCACCTCCGACTTGGAGCCGTGGAAGTCGTAGCGGTTCAGAATTTCCTTCTTGGCCGTGTTGATGGCGTTGTCCAAGGTTTGCCCGTCAATTTTGCTGACGATGTCGAAAGATGCCATGATTCGGAAGTACGATTTACGAGGTACGAAGTACGATTTTAGGTCAGAGGTTAGAACGCAGAGGTCAGATAATCGTCTCCTTGGTGGCGGTTTTAAACCTGCTGCTTGTCGTTTTAGGCATTTTTTGCCCAAAACACTGCCGACTTATGACTTGCCACTTACGACTTACCACTT
>JALOMD010000745.1 GCA_025455595.1 Cytophagales bacterium
CTCAGCGGCGCACCGGGTTCGGAAACCAATCCGGTGGTGGTGAACAGCGAGCCGGGCAAGGGTTTCCGGTATTCCGGCGGAGGCAGCCTGGTGGCCCAACTCGCCCTGATGGACGTGACCAAAAAAGATTTTACTACACTCACGCAGGAGATGATTTTCGTGCCGCTGGGCATGAAAAATGCCACCTTCGCCCAGCCGCTGCCCGGCAAATTCGCCGCCCAAGCGTCGTGGGGCTATTCGGCGGCTTCTTGGTACAAAGGCATGCCTTACGTCTATCCGCAGCAAGCCGCCGCCGGACTGTACACCACGGCCAGCGATTTGGCAAAGTTTTTCATTGACATTCAACAATCCTATCAGGGCAAGGGCAAAACTTTATCAGCGGCCATGACCAAGCAGATGTTCACACCGCAAGCCGTGTTTTCGAAAGGCGAGAACACTGTAGAACACATCGGACTGGGGCCTTTCTTGCTCCAAAGGCCAACCAACAAAGACAACAAGGGTGTTTACTTCTATTTCGACGGAACCAACGCGGGTTTCACGGCTTTTGCCCGTGCCAGCGTGGAAGGCGGCAACGGCGTGGTGGTGCTGCTCAATTCGGGCGACGATTTCAACGGCTTGGGCAAGGAAATCATCCGGGCGGTGGCGCAAACGTACAACTGGCACAACTTCCTGCCCGAAACTGTCAAGCCGATTGCCTTGGATGCCAAGGAGTTGGACAAATACGCGGGTCGCTACCGCAAAGGACCAAACGAGGTGGTTTACGTCCGGCGAGAGAAAGGTTATTTGGTGTCGAAAATCAACGACGGGGAAGACGTGTATTGTTTCCCCGTTGCCAAAGACACCATTGTGCTGACCGATTTCAATCTCAAAAGCTATTTTGGCCGGGATGCAGCGGGTAATGTGGTTTCGCTGCGGTCGGTGTATCAGGACAAGCCGATGCCGAAAATGGCGGCCAACGAACTCACTCTCAGCGAATTGATGAAAGCCGGGCGATACGCCGAAGCGAAGACTGAACTCAAAAAAATGAATCTGGACGCTTCGCAACTCACGTATCTTGCCTACGAAACTTTCGGCAAGAAACCGCTGCGGCTGGAAGCTGTGAAAGCCATTCTGGAAGTGGCCGTGGAGCAGCATCCGAACGAGGCGATTGTCCATAATCGTTGGGGCGATTTGTACGCCTTTCTGAACGATGCGGAAAACGCTACCAAAAGTTTCCAAAAAGCCGCCGCCCTTGACCCGTCGGATGCGTATGCGAAGGAAATGCTTCGGAAATTGGGGAAATAGCATCTTTTGAACCCCTACAACCTGTCTGTCTATGTTCGGCAACGAACAGATGCGTCCGTAATCGGACACGCATCTGTTGATTTTTGACAAAAAACGCCCAAAACGCCTCCAGACGACGTTTGATTTTTCCGGCATTGGTTTGGCATAACAAAACAGTATCTTCCACAATCGCAAAACCCAACCCATTGTTTGGCCAGCCAAACATACCGCTCAGATTCAGACAACCATGAAAACACGTTTTCTTATTTTCTTTGTTTCAATTGCCACTTTATTACAGGCGCAGCACAAGGAAATCAAGGTTTACATTCATCCCAACGTAGAAGTGATCAACGCCATCACGATCCCGCTGTATCCGACCATGCTGCAAGATTCGCTCACCGACCCGTGGATGTACCGCAACACCCAATCCATGCGGGTGGCGCGGGCGTATTTTGCGAAATCGTATTCACATCCGGCGGTGAAACAGGCCGAGAAACTGATGGAAAAACTGGGGACGGGCGTGTACCTGCTGGCCCTGTATTACGAAGATTTGCCGACAGTGAAACGGAAGACCGAAGTGCCGCAAATCATCTGGCAGGAAGTGAGTGCCGACAAAGATTCGGCCCTGCGAGCCATTGATTCGTTTATGCTCGCGGCGGCTGACTTTCACAGGGCTTCCGACTTTGCGAATTTTCAGAAAAAACACGCGTACCTGTACGGAAAAGTCGTGGCTGACATTCGCAAAAACCTGCCGGATCAGCGGTTCATTCCTGCTTTGGAAAGCTATTACGGCGATACCAAAAACAGTTATGAACGGAAAAATCGCGGAAACCGGATTTGACAACGCAAACAAAATTGCCAATCTGAGTGTACACGAATTCGGGCATTCGTTTGTGAACACATTGACCAGCCAAGAACCGTTTTTATCGAATGTCAATACATACGGGTCTTTGTTCAAACCCGTCAAAAACCAACCGCAATACACCGACTGGATGACGCTGTTCAATGAATACGTGGTGCGGGCGGGTGAAGTAATGGTCATGGAAAAATTGGGCAGAAATGATCTGGCGCAAAAGAAAAGAGAAGAATACAAGGACTGGATTTACCTGAACCATTTTGTGGCGCAGATGCAGTCTTATCAGAAAAGCCGCAAAAAATATCCAACGTTCAAAAGTTTTCTGCCGACATTGATTGATTCGTTAAGTAGTCTGAACCACTGATTGAACCTGACTTTTGTGATTGACCTGAATTCGTTTCTTTCTCCGTTCTTCCACCCCGGCCTGTGGTACACAGGCCGGGGTAATTTTGCGTTTTGAGCATTTTTTGCCCAAAACGCTTATACAAATCACGTAGCATTGCTATGGTATCTTTTTCAAATCCCAAAACCTCTCTGTTTATGAAACTCTGTTTGAACGCGTTTTTTCTGTTGATTTTCTGTGCGGCATCTGTCCAAGCCCAAATGAGCCGAGTCCAAGGCAGCGGCAAGGTTGTCCGCAAGGACATTCCTGTCGGTGGTTTTACCAAGCTGCGCAACCAGTCCAGTGCGAATCTCTATCTGGTGGACGCGGGCAAAACCTCCGTCGCCACCATCGAAGCCGACGACAACATCATTCCGCTCATCGAAATCATCACCGAAGGCGATGTGCTGATTGTAAAAAACAAGGACAAGGTTTCGTTCAACACCAAGAACAATATCAACGTTTACCTGCCCGTCAAGACATTGACTGAACTGCAAAACAACGGCAGCGGCAAC
>JALOMD010000001.1 GCA_025455595.1 Cytophagales bacterium
CTGCGAAACTCCGCCGAGCCGTTCAAGTACGAAGGCGTGCTGGCTTCCTACGAAGCGATGGGCCGTCTTGATGCGGAAATCAGGCGTTGCCCGGCGTGTATGCAGGAAGTGCCCGACTCGCGCAGTTACATCACGGAAATCAACCAAACGCGCCAGTTGGCCGCCGCCGAACGCTACGATGCCGGCGTGGCCGCCATGAACCGCGACAATTTCCGCGAAAGTGCCCGCGAGGCTTTTTTGCATTTCCGCACCGCCAACGATTTGGTGCCCAACTTCCGCGACGTACACCAACAGATGCAGCAGGCCAAGTTCGAGGCCACGCTGAAAGTGGTGTTCGAGCAGATTCCGGTGCATTCGCGGACGTTCGGGTTGAGCAACGAGTTTTTCCAAAACAAAATAAATCAGTTTGTGAGCAGCGAGCGGATGAACGAGTTCGTGCAGTTTTTCACGCCCGCCGAAGCCCAGAAAGTGGGCTTGCGCAATCCTGACCAAATTGTACGGATGCAGTTCGACGATTTTGTGGTGGGGCAGGTGTTTATGAAGGAAACCAACGAGGAAATGGTGCGCGACAGCGTGGTGGTGGGCCAAGTGAAAACCGAAGCCGGGCCGCGCAACGTCTATGGCACGGTGAAGGCACGATTTACGCTGTTCCAAAAAACGGTGAGTTCGCGCGGGCTGATGGATTTGCAGATTTACGACCCGAATGCCAACCGAGTGGTGTTCCAAGAGAAAATGCCGGGCGAATTCGTGTGGCGTTCGGAATGGGGCAACTTCCGGGGCGACGAACGGGCTTTGACCGAGAAGCAATTCAAAATCAGCCAACTGCGCGAAGTGCCGCCCCCGCCTCCGCAAGACTTGTTCATTGAGTTCTGCCGCCCGATTTACACACAGGCCACCAACACGCTGCGGCGGTACTACCAACAGTTTTAGCGATTCCGCGATGCTTCGTTCTTCGATGCTTCGCAAAAAACAAAGAGGCGTTTTGAGCATTTTTTGCCCAAAACGCCTTTTACGGTTTTTAGCTCATACCAAAATAAAAGACCGGCTGCGTGTTTTCTAAGTTTCAAGCCGCCGTTTTCAAGCAATTAATCATTCGACATTACGCATTCATCATTCAAAATTGGTATCACTTCTCGCGTTTGAGAGGTTGCCCAAAATCGTGTTTCACCTGATACGTTTTGGACAAAATTTGCTCAAAACGCCGTCAACATCTTTCATTGGCTTCGCCGGATCTTCGATTTCCGAAATCCGCTTTCCGCATTCCGATTTCCTATCATGTTTTCCCATAAGCCTTGATGATAGCCTCAGTGGGCACGCCGTTCATGCGGCACGCAGTTTCGATGATGGCGGCCAGTTCCTCTGGCTTCACCCAAGTCGAAAAGTCGGCGGTGGGCATGGCGGCGCGGTTGGTGGGTGTGTCAATGACGCTGGGCACCACTACCGTAGAGCGGATGTTTTTTTCGACCCCCGCCACATTGAGCAGTTCCGAAAGCTTGAAAACCAGCGACTTGGACAGCGCATAACCCATCATGTCGGCCCCGCCGGCGGTTGGCTCCAAGGCGGGCCGCGACCCAATCATCACCAATCGTCCGCCGTTGCCTTGGGCCTGCATCCGCAGGAACAACGGCCGCGCCACGTTGTAGGTTGACTTGAAGTTCAACTCGAACATCTGCTCCATCTCACGGTAACTGGTACGAATCAAATTGCCCATCGCAAAGCCGCCGACGAGCAACACGCCTGCGTTCAGGGTTGGAAACTGATCGAAAGCCTGCTGCACCACCACCCGCGCCGCGTCTTCGTCGAACAGGTTGGCTTCTTTCACTTCCAAGTTCGGGTTTTCCGGGAAATGGTGCCGGGTGCGGGGCTCCACCACCGCAATGACGTGGTAGCCTTCATGCAGAAATTTTTCGGTGACGGCACTGCCTAAGTTACCGGCGGCACCGGTGATGAGTACGGCTTTGCTCATGATGGGTTGCGGAAAGAAAAAATGGTGAGGCAACAAAAAAAGCCAAATTAACGGGCAATTCCGACAAACGCCTTGATTTTTTCAATGCCATGCTGGTGCAATGTGAACACAGAAGGTGTTTCGGGCAAAAATTGCTTGAAACGCCGATTGTCTGAACCATGATTAGTAGGATTCAAGGATTGCCTTGATTCGTTGCTTTTTAATCAAGGTAATCTCAAAATCCGACGAAACGATAGTTCGGCGAAGCCAATCATGGTTCTGACAATCGGCGTTTTAGGCAAAAAACGCCCAAAACACCCAAAACACCGACACACGGAAGGTTACCTTTATATGAAACCGGTATTAACCTCCGATTTTCCAGTCCCTTGTTGCACCCCGCAACCATGACGGTCTTCTAATAGACATACCTCCCTTGACCCCGATTCACCGGGGCGGCAGGCTTTCCAAGAGCTTGCCCTGTTATTTCTTTGTCCAGTCAGTCGGCTTTCAGTACATGGATAATGCCATTGCCATTGGCGTTTTAGGCATTCCTGCTCCCGACAAGCCTGCCAAGCCAGCGGCATGGTCGGGACAGGCCATCGCGGGATTTGACATTTTTTGCCTAAAACGCCGACACACACATCTTAATTGATAGCCTGACCCAATTTCAACACTGAAAAAACCATGATTACGATAAAAAAATATCCGCGCACCCGGCACATCGAAGGGTCGCGGTTGCAGAAAGGCGACGAAGACCTGAAAAGCGTGCCGTTTGAGGAAATAAAAGGAAAATTCCTGGTCATCGAAGAGAAAATGGACGGGGCCAACGCCGGCATCAGTTTCACAGACAGCGGCCAGTTGCTGCTCCAGAGTCGCGGCCATTATTTGACGGGCGGCTACCGTGAGCGGCATTTTGATTTGCTGAAAACGTGGGCCAACACATTTGCGCCGCAGATGTACGAAGTCGTCGGTGACCGCTACATCATTTACGGCGAATGGATGTACGCCAAACACACGGTTTTCTACACGCACTTGGATCACTATTTCCTTGAGTTCGACATGTATGACAAGGAAAAGGAAGTGTTTCTCAGCACGACGCAACGACGTGAATTGCTGGAGTTCATGCCTTTCATGAAGTCTGTGAAAATACTGTACGAAGGCCCTTTGGAGCGAAAGGAACAGTTTTACCAATTCATCACGCAATCGCATTTCATCAGCGACAATCACTTGGAATGTCTGCGCGAAGACTGTGAAAAGCTGGGCCTTCGCTACGACATTGCACTGAAAGAAACCAGCCGGAGCAACATCATGGAAGGGCTGTACATCAAGCAGGAAAACGGGCTGATTGTGGAAGACCGCTTCAAGTTTATCCGCCACGATTTCCTGACCAGCATCCTTGACTCAGAAACACACTGGCTTGACCGCCCGATTATTCCGAACAGATTGGCTGAGGGGGTGAATTTGTTTGCGTGAAAAGCCCCCACCCGACCTCCCCCTTGGGGGAGGAGAATACGCCCCCCGTTGGGGAGGGTCGGGATGGGGCTATAATTCTAAATTCAAAATTCTGAATTAACGCCATGTTTTCACCGTACGAAAAAATAGAAGAAAACCTGCTGAGTCGTGGATTGACGCAGGCGCATTACCGACAGATGCACAAAGCCGAGTGGGTGGTGACCGAGAAAATACACGGAGCCAATTTCTGTGTGATTCTTGACAATCAAGGCATTGCCTACGCCAAACGCAAGGCGGTTCTTGCGCCGGACGATGAGTTTTTTGACTATAAAAACACAGTGGATTCACTGGAGACAGCTTTTTTGCAAATACACGAATGATTATTGCAACAGAGCTTTGCATCTGTGGCGGACACGGTTTTGCTGTACGGCGAACTGTGCGGCGGCGGCTATCCGCACCCGGACGTGGAGCCGAACCCGCTGGTGGATTTGGTGCAAACAGGCGTGTACTATTCGCCGAACATTGAGTTATGTGTATTTGACATTGCCGTACAGAAAAACGACACATTGCAGCCCAAAATCTATTTGGACTACACTGTCCTGTCGGATTTCTGTCAGAAAGCGGGCTTGCTGTACACGGAGGCTCTGTTTGAGGGCAGTTACGAAGACGCTTTGCGTACAGACATTCACTTTGAGAGCAAACTGCCGGACAAACTGAGTCTGCCCAAACTACCTTTTCCGAACAAAGCCGAAGGTGTCGTGATTAAGCCGCGTCAAAACCTGTATCTGACGACAGAGAAAGAGACTTTTCGACCTATGTTGAAACAGAAAATCGCAGCGTTTTCAGAGGTGCAATTTCATCAATCCGAAAAATGGGACGCTTTTGCGCCGAAAGGAAAAATGACGCGGCTGTTGCGCGATTTGCTGCAATTGGTGAACAGAAACCGATTGACAAATGCGGCTTCCAAAATCGGCAAAATCAAGCCGGACGATGCGGCGAAAATCGCACAATTGCGACTATACTTTTACGAAGACATTCAAGACGAGATTCGGAAGTCTTTTGCAAAAGAATTCCCGAAACTGACGCAATGCGAAAAAGAAACCGTGGAACGGCAATTGCAAGCGGCGATGGAAGAAGCAGTGGCCGCGTATGTGTCTGGGTGGTGAGGCGAAAATAGTCTTGGGTCGTGTGTCTTTGGTCTTGGGGACAAAAATACTGTAGCGTTTTGGGCAAAAAATGCTTAAAACGAGAGGCCCTCGCCCCCGGCCCCTCTCCCACGGGAGAGGGGGTAGCCTCCCCCAACCCCCTCCCAAGGAGGGGGCTTTTTTCTCCCCTCTCCTTCGGAGAGGGGTCGGGGGGTGAGGCTTCCTCCCCCTTGGGGGGAGGTTGGGAGGGGGCCTCGGGGACGGGGGGTGAGGTTTTATCCCAATTCACGGATTCTCAAGCAATTTCTGTCATTGACAGTTACATTTCGGAACCATTTTGTACCAAAGAGAAAAGGAGGGAGAATGCCATGAACGTGTTACAGAAAAGCCTGACGGACTACGCCGTTGTACGAAAATACGCCGAGCTGTTCGAGCGGATGCAGCAAACGCCGCAAGATCCGGTGCACCACCAAGAAGGTGATGTCTATACGCACACCGAAATGGTGCTGAACGCCCTTCTGGAACTGCCGGAGTTTCAGGAATTGACGGCTTACGAACAGAGATTGTTGGAATACACGGCTCTGTTCCACGACAGTTGCAAACCCGACACAATGGAGTTTTGGGGCGACGGCCGCATTTCCAATCCGCGCCATGCGTTGAAAGGGGCTAATTTGGTGCGGCAGATTTTGGACAAGGAAAACGAACCGCTTGATTTCATCCGCCGGGTGCATTATTTGGTGCGCTTTCACGGCTATCCGTTCCATGTAATCAACCGGCGCAATCCGCTGCGGGATGCAATCTATTTGAGTTTGCTTTCGGACAACAAACTGCTGTACATTTTTGCGAAAGCGGATTTGTTAGGACGTATCTGTAATACGCACGACGAAATGCTGTATAATCTGGAGTTGTTCAGAGAATTCTCTATTGAATACAATATTTTCGGCAAAAGCAAAGCCTTCGCGTCGGACTACGACCGGTTTCATTATTTCAATGTGGACGAAAGCTATCCCGACACGCAACTCTATGACGACACGGCGTTTGATATTTATTTGCTTTGCGGCTTGCCCGCCGCCGGTAAAGACACGTACCTGCGCACGCACCTGACCGATTTGCCGCACGTGCATCTGGACGCAATTCGGGCGGAGTTTGACATAGACCCGACCGACAACCAAGGGCAGGTGATTCAAGTCAGCCGGGAGCGGAGCAAGGAATTGTGTCGCAAGAAACAATCATTCGTGTGGAACGCGACCAACATCACGGCGCAAATCCGCTCGACGCTGGTTGGCATGTGGCTGCCGTACAAGCCGAAAATCCACATTGTTTACATTCACAAGAACATCAACCAGACCCTGCGCGACAACGCCGCCCGCGAGGAAACCGCCCAAGTGCCGCCGCACAAAATCATGCAGATGTTCGAGCGGTTTGAATTCCCCGACATGACGGAATGCCACCGGCTTTCAATTGTTGAATGACTGAATGAGAGAATGATAGAATAATGCGGAACGTGGAAGGCGGATTGCGGAAAAGAGCAGGAAGCCGTTTTGGGCAATTTTTACCTAAAACGCCATAGAAAAACAGCACACGGGTTGGACGGATACAAAGGATAGAAGACGGATTGAATCCGTGCGAATCCGTTGTGTCTGTTCAATCCGTGTGCTGTTTTTTACAAAAATTGCCCAAAACGCCCGTTGCCGCTTTCTGCCTGCGAATGTTGGCCTGCGTGCGAAAAAAAGCACTTCGCGCCGGACGGTAAAAATATTTCCCGTTATTTTGCGTTTTTCCAAGTTGAAACGCCTGCCCAATCAGCCCTTAGACATGAAAAAAATACAATTTTTATTGCTATTTTTCATATTTTTTGTTTCTTCAGTCCAATCGGCCAAGGCGCAAAACGAAGCGGCCGGTTCGGGGATTCGGTTGTTTTTTCCGGGATATGCCAACTGGAACGTATTAGAGGAAGGAAAGGAATTGGTGTTCACGCTGCGGGCAGCGGGCGGCAACGGCTCTAAATTTACATTTGCCATTACGCAAGGTCGCATCGAAGGGATGGATTTCGACACCAGCGGCTATTTTGCGTGGAAGCCTGAACACGATTTTGTGGATCGGATTGCCAAGGAAAAAGCCGTTCAGGTGGTGTTTGAAGCCCGCAACGAAAAAGGCGAAACCGCCAGCCAAACCGTCGAGTTCAAGGTGCGGCACGCCAACCAGCCGCCCACCGTCGGCGAACTCAAAACGTGGTACGTGGGCTATAACACGCCCAGTCGGTACAAGATAGATTCCGATGCCGTCAAAGACGAAGACAACGACCCGGTGGCGTTTTCGTTTACCGACCAAATCCCCGAAGGCATGCAAACGTCGGCCCAAGGCGAACTCACTTGGAAACCGTCGCTGACGCAATTCAACGCCTTGAAGACCAAGCCATTGTACATTGATTTTGTGGTGGAAGACCAGCCGGGAAAGCTGCAAAACAAAGGCCGAATCCGCGTAGAGGCCACGCAGCAAGATTTGGCACCGGAAATCACCGCCGTGCCGCGCGACAATACGGTTCGCATCAAGGAAAACGAAACGGTTGACATCCGGTTTTACATCGCCGACCCCAACGGCGACGACGACGTGGCCGCCTTCGACTTCGTCTCGACCAACACCAACGTGCCGAAAACCGCCCTGCAACGCAACACCAACAACCAGTACGAGTTCATTTGGAAACCGGGTTACGATTTTGTGAAAGACCCGTTTGATACCACGGCATTCCAAATCACGTTTTTCGCCTTGGACAAGTCGAACAAGCGGGCCGAGACGAAAATCAATTTCGTGGTGCGCAACACCGTGAACGAAGCGGCCAAAGACCAGCAGTACTACACCCAGTACCGTACGGCTTTGGTGCGGGCTTGGGACTTGCTCGAACAATTGAAGGACAAGGAGCAGGATTTGAAACGGGCTTACAAACGGGCCAAGAAAGGCAAAACCCACCGTTCCATCGCCAACGCCTCGCTGGGGGCCATGTCAGGGCTGGCTCCGGTCGTCATCCAGCGCGACCCGATCACGCAACGGAGCATCAGCACGCTGGGCGGCACGGCGGTGGCCACCATCGGCACGCTGGAGGCCACGGAAGTAATTGGCCGCTCGACGAAAGACTTGGTGGACAGGCTCAATTACATCATTGAGAAGAAAAACGAACTGCAAACCAAAGGCGACATTTTCGCCCGCAAGTACACACTGAAATCGGCCCGCCGCAGCCGCGACTTCACCCGCGACCTCGACGATTTCATTGCCCTGCTGAACCTGAAAGGCATGGTGGCCCTCGAACTTGACGCAGGTTGGGAGAACAAGAAACAAGCCACTGACAAAGCCATCAAAACCACTTTCAAGGATTTCAGTGCCTTGGACGAAGCAACAGAATGAAAGCCCCACCCCGGCCCTCCCCAAGGGGAGGAAGCGTTTTGGACAATTTTCGCCCAAAACGCTTTCTCCTTCTCCCTCCCCTTGGGGAGGGCCGGGGTGGGGCTTTTTCTACATTGGCCGTGAGTGTTCGGCTGCTCCGCGCGAGGGAGTCGTTTGCGTCATCAGCGAAGCTCCGATTTCAAACACACCCAACACCACGTGCGGCCAGAATACGTGTTCGCTGAAACCGAACAACCACGGCGAGGCAGCCAGCAGAATCCCCGAAAGCAAGTCGAACGTCAAGTGCGTGCGCATGGAAAACACTTTTGCCATGCCCCATTCGTAGTCCGTCAGCAGGCTGTACAAAATCGCCCCCGCCCCCAAAATCAACATAATCCAAGTCTCAGCCCCGCCTCGTCCGAATTTCATCATCCAAGGGGCGATAATCAACAAAGCTCCCGTCAGGTAGTCCAATGCACCATGCATACGGGTGGAAATGAAGCGCATACGTCTTTCGTGATTAGGTTTGAATCAAATACCGTTTGGGGCAATTCTTGAAAAAAACGTGCCTTTTGCCCAAACTTGCTTTTTGCGCCGACAAAGGCTATACTGCGTGAAAATTGTACTTATTTGAGGAAAGATGTAACGTTTCAAGAACATGAGAAAGCTCTTCATTCCGGTGTTGTTTTGTGGTCTGTTGGCATGTACCCAAACCGCCAAAAACGTAAGCACGGCCAGTATTCCTGCCGAGGTTCGCATGACCACCGACACTCTGCGTGACAAAGTCATGGGTGGCTGGGCCGGACAGGTCATTGGCTGCACGTTCGGCGGGCCTACCGAGTTCCGCTTCCAAGGCACTATGATTCAAGACTATCAGCGTATCCCTTGGTACGACGGCTACATCAAGCAGACCATGACCGACAATCCCGGCCTGTACGACGACATCTACATGGACTTGACTTTTGTGGATGTGTTTGAGAAACAGGGCCTTGACGCACCCGCCGAGGCCCACGCCAAGGCATACGCCCAGGCCGGATACATGCTATGGCATGCCAACCAAGCAGGCCGCTACAACGTGCTGCACGGCATCATGCCGCCGCAGTCAGGGCACTGGCTCAACAATCCGCACGCCGATGACATTGACTTCCAGATCGAGGCCGACTTTGCCGGGCTGATGAGTCCCGGAATGCCCAACACGGCTTCGGAAATCTCGGACAAAATCGGCCACATCATGAACTACGGCGACGGTTGGTACGGCGGCGTGTACATGGCGGCCATGTATTCGTTGGCGTTCGTCTCAAACGACATTCAATTCATTGTCAAGGAGGGACTTAAGTCAATTCCGGCCCAAAGCCAGTTTTATCAATGCATTACCGACGTGATTGCGTGGCACGCAAAATATCCTGACGACTGGAAGGCCAATTGGTTCGAGATTGAGAAAAAATGGTCTTCGGACGTGGGCTGTCCGGACGGTGTGCTGGCCGCCTATAACATCGATGCGAAGATAAACGCCGCCTACGTGGTGCTGGGCTTGCTCTACGGCAACGGCGATTTTACCAAGACCTTGGAAATCAGCACCCGCGCCGGACAAGACTCTGACTGCAACCCGGCCTCGGCAGGCGGCATCTTGGGTACGATGCTCGGTTATGGCAAAATCCCCGACTACTGGAAAATGGGCCTGAAAGAAGCCGAAGGTCTTGATTTCAAATACACCACTGTGTCACTAAATGATGTCTATGAAATAGGCACCAAGCACGCCTTGGAAACCCTGAAACGCAACGGCGGCAAAGTGGAAGGCGACAACGTGACCATAGCCGTGCAACAGCCCAAACCCGTGCGTTTGGAACAAGCCTTCGAAGGTCATTTTCCCGTTGAGAGAAAACGAGTGGACAAGAAACTTGCCAAACCGGGCGATGAAGCTGTGTTCGATTTTGAGGGAATCGGGTTCGTGCTGCGCGGCGGCAGCAATCAATCGTGGGACGACACGACTAAACGCGCCTATATCGCCGAGGTGTTCATTGACGGAAAACTGGCCGAAACGGTTCACTTGCCGACTAATTACACCGAACGCCGCTACGAAGTTTGCTGGAAGTACCAAATGCCCAAAGGCAAGCACGCGGTACGGGTGCGCATCAAGGAAGGCAATTTCAAAGGAATAGAACTGGAGGTGCGTGACGCAATCGTGTACGACGACAAGCCGTATGCAAAGTCGTTAGTAGTCAGTCGTTAGTGGTTGGCTTATCACTGGAGAAAAAAAGAAAGAGCGACCCAATCCCGGCGAACCCTCTTTTCTCTTTCTTCTTTTCTCTTTCGTCCAGTAGTGTGGTATCTTTTGTCAAATGAGTTTCTACAGGGCAGCCGCATGGACTGCCCCTGACCCTTGCAGACATGATGTTTTTACACGGAGCGGTGTCCCGACGAGTCGGGACGCTTGGGGGCACAGCCGCTTCAATAATCTGTTTCAGGCGTTCCCGTCGATTGCAGGATTTCTCGATTTTTGCTCAAAACGCTGCTTAACAATCAACCGTTGTTCTGTTGCCCTTTTCGTTGCTCCCGTTTGAAAGGCCGTTTCTTAAACCGGCGTTTGTTTTGGCCTTCGGACGATTGGTGCGGAGCGGGGCCTAAATGCTCAGGCAGCGGCATTTTGGGGATTTCTTTTCCAATGAGCCGTTCAATGGCGGCCAGCTTGCGCCGGTCTCGGTCGTTGATGAACGTAATGGCCGTACCCGTAGTGGCCGCCCGCGCCGTGCGTCCGATGCGGTGTACGTAGTCTTCCGGGTCGTGCGGTGCGTTGAAGTTCACCACCAAGCTGATGCCTTCCACGTCAATGCCCCGCGAGAGGATGTCCGTTCCCACCAAAATCGGCAGCGTTTTGTTGCGGAAGTCGCGCAGCAAAGCCTCACGGTCTTTCTGCTCCAAGTCCGAGTGGAACGCCTCCGTGTTCAGGCCCATGCGTTTCAGTTCGCCGTTCAGTTTTTTTACGTCTTCCTTTGTCGAAGCAAAAATAATGATGCTCGTGTATAGGTCGTCTTTGAGGATTTGCTTTAGTAGCGGTAGTTTTTGGTGGTCGGCAGCCAAGTAAGCCTGCTGCCGGATGCCCTCGGCAGGCTTGGCAATCGCGATGCTCACTTGTTCCGGATTGTGCAAAATCGTATTCGCCAGCGTGCGAATCTTCGGCGGCATCGTCGCGGAGAACAGCAACGTCTGCCGTTTCTTGGGCAAATCCCTGATGATGCGGATGATGTCTTCGTAAAAACCCATGTCCAACATCCGGTCGGCTTCGTCCAGCACCAAATGCTGCAACTTGTCGAAACGGATGGTGCCCATTTGCAACATCGCAATCAACCGGCCCGGCGTGGCAATCACAATATCGGCTCCTTGCAGCAAGGCTTTTTGCTGTTGGCTCCACGCCGCGCCGTCGCCTCCGCCGTACACCGGGATTGAACTTACGCCCGTAAAGTAGCCAAGCCCCTCCACTTGCTGGTCAATCTGCGTTGCCAGTTCACGAGTAGGGGCCAAAATCAAGGTGTTCAAGTGCCGTTCGTCTTCCGGTGTGTTGATGATACGGTTCAATACGGGGAGCAAGTAGGCCGCTGTTTTGCCCGTGCCGGTTTGGGCGCAGGCAATCAGGTCTTTGCCACGCAAAACCACCGGAATACTCTGTTGCTGGATGGGCGTCGGGGTGCGGTAGCCCATGGCTGTAAGCCCGTCGCTGAGGCGGGCATCAAATTGAAAATCGTCGAATGTCAAGATAGTGAAGAATTAAAAATGCAGATGGCCGATATGGCCGCGTGCGAAACAAAGCTAATCGCCTGATTCACACTTCTTAATGTTGAACGCAAAAATAGCAGGTCTGCGTTCATCTTAACTAATTACGGCGTTTTGGGTGTTTTTTGCCCAAAACGCCTTTTGTCAGAATTGCCCAAGGACGAAAACAAAAAGTCCCGCCCTTGCGGGACGGGACTTTCCGAGAAGTGGAGCGTATCGGGTTTCTGAAAAACGCGCCAAATCCGTGTTCTTGGGCTTATTTTGAGTATCAGAGTTCCTATAATAATTCATAAATTGTTGAAAATCAAGGGAGTTTTCCTTTCGGGACAACAGGACTTTGGGACAAATCGCCCTGATTGTCTTCAGTATCAGAAAGGGGCCGGTATCTCCAAGTCGGTACATATCTTTTTTGCCAAAAAACGCTTTATTTCACGGTGACGCGGTACGGTTGAGAATGCGCCGGTGGCCGGGTTGCGGTACACGGTGTGGCTGCCGCCTTCCCGGACGAACACGCACCCGTGTTGCTCCAAGTGCCTGATCAAGTCGGCTCGTTTCACGCGGCAAACTCCAAGTCCTCGGTAATCAGGTTTTGGCTTTGGGCTTTCTGCTGGGTCTGTTCCCGACGCACTTCCATCATCAAGGCTAATGCGTCAAGCAGGTTCGCCTTGGCTTCCTCCAGCGTCTCGCCTTGGCTGTTCACGCCCGGCATCTCGCCAATGTAGGCCACGTAGCCGCCTTCTTCGGCTGGCTCAAACACGGCGGTCATTTTTAGGTTCGTTTTCATAAATGGGTTTGAAATTCAAATGATTTGTTCAGCGGAATAGTGAACAATTATTGCGGCAAGGACTGTATTTTCATGCCGCCCGGTTTTGTTGCAGATGGCGGTTGTGGCTTCGCAACCCTTGCTTCATTTGGTAGTATTCCAAATCGGCTTCGGTTGCCCGCCCGTTGATGATTCTGTCAAACAGCGGCTTGAAAGCGAGAAGCCGGTAGTAAGCCCGTTCCCAACCTTTGGCTACTGTTTCGGGAAACGCCCCGCCGACGAGCGGATTTGTGTCTTTTGTTTCCAATAAACGCCCGGCGACTTCTAACAGCAAACGGTAGGTGTTGGCTTGCGCAACAGTCAGTTGCATCACGTCAAACTCGTAATCGTCGGCTGCAGGCTCCTCGCTTTTTCCAAAGTTCGGTTTCATGGACAATCAGTGCCTTGTACGACCGAAAAAGACAAAAACCCGCAAACTTGACGAATTTGCGGGTTTGGTGGAGCGTATCGGAGTCGAACCGATGACCTCTACAATGCCATTGTAGCGCTCTAGCCAACTGAGCTAACACCCCAAACGGACTGCAAATATACAAGCCGACTTAGATTTGTCAAACGTGCGGCTGTAAAAAAATCTTTTTCCGATTCTTCCGCCACCCGATGTGTGTGGGAAATGCAATAACTTGCGCCGCTTTTCAGGCCCAGCGTTTTGAGCAAAAACTGCCCAAAACGCTTCGTAATTTGAATGGGCGTGGTATCACATCACGGTTCGTTATGACTTGCTGTAGTTACGTTGAGTGCAAGCGAGGATGCTTGTACCAGTTCGCTAATAATTCTGAACTCTGAATTCTTAATTCCAAATTAGAATGAATCCTTTCGGTAGTCAATTTAAGCTGGGTATTTTGGGTGGCGGTCAGTTGGGCCGCATGATGATACAAGCGGCTGTTGATTTGAACACGCACATTTGTGTCATGGACGGCGATGCCGACGCGCCTTGCCGCCACTTGGCGCACGAGTTTGTCCACGGTTCGTTGTCTGATTTCGAGGCCGTTTATCGTTTCGGCAAAACCGTTGACGTGCTCACTATCGAAATTGAGCATGTGAACGTGGACGCATTGGATCAACTCCAAGCCGAAGGTGTGAAAGTGTACCCGCAGCCGGGAGTGATCCGTGTGATTCAGGACAAACGCGAGCAGAAGCAATTTTACCAAAAGCACGGCATTCCCACCGCCGATTTTATACTGACCGATAACGCCAATGCCGTGGCCGCCCACGTCGGTTTTTTTCCGGCCTTCCAAAAACTCGGCAAGCACGGCTACGACGGTCGCGGTGTGCAGCGTATGGTTACCGCCGCCGACTTGCCCAAAGCCTTCGCCGAGCCGAGCTTGCTCGAAAAAGCCGTTGATTTCGAGAAAGAAATTGCGGTGATAGTGGCCCGCACCGTGGGCGGCGACATGAGTACTTTCCCGGTTGTAGAACTGGTGTTTCATCCGGTTCACAATTTGGTTGAGTATTTGTTCGCCCCGGCTAATATTCCGGTGGCAATTGAGCAAGAGGCTCGCCGCGTGGCCTGTTTGGTGGCCGAAAAACTCGGTATAGTAGGTTTGCTCGCCGTGGAGATGTTCTTGACCAAAGACGGCCAAGTGCTCGTGAACGAGTCGGCTCCGCGTCCGCACAACAGCGGGCATCATACCATCCGCGCCAACCACACCTCGCAGTTCGAGCAACATTTGCGGGCTATCTTGGGCCTGCCCTTGGGCAGCACCGACACCCTTTCGCTGGCGGCCATGGTCAACCTGCTCGGTGAGCCGGGGCACAGCGGCGAGGCGTATTACGAAGGCATGAACCAAGTGTTGCAAACGCCGGGCGTGTATCCGCACTTGTATGGCAAACGATTTACCAAGCCTTTCCGTAAAATGGGCCATGTCACCATTCTGGACAACGATTTCGACTCGCTTCGCCGCAAGGTGACGATGGTGCAGCAAACACTCAAAGTGACAAGCCGTTGAAAAATCAAGCGTTTCGAGCAAAACCTATCTGCCCGTCCGCCGTGGCGTTTTGGACAAAAACCGCCCAAAACGCCACGGCGGAAAAATCTGATTGCGTCCTGCAACGTTTCAAACTCGGCTATTTGTTGAAATAAGAGAATAAAATATTGTTTTCTCAACAAAAAATAGTAATTAAGCGTCCTGTTTGAGTCATTCTCCGCAGTTTTACTTTTTGCTTACCTCTCCGTTCTTTAATTCAACCACGTCAGTATGATAGGCATTATCATGGGCAGCGAGTCCGATTACCGGGTCATGTCCGAAGCAGCGAACATCTTGCAAGAACTCTCCATTCCTTATGAAATATCCGTGGTTTCGGCCCACCGCACGCCGTTGCGCATGGTCGAGTATGCCCAAAATGCCCGTAACCGGGGCATAAAAGTCATCATTGCCGGGGCGGGCGGGGCGGCGCACCTGCCGGGCATGGTCGCTTCGCTGACCACACTGCCAGTGATCGGTGTTCCCGTCAAATCGTCGCATTCCACTGACGGCTGGGATTCTATTCTTTCTATCCTGCAAATGCCCGGCGGGGTGCCGGTGGCTACCGTGGCTTTGGACGGTGCCAAAAACGCAGGCATCTTGGCTGCGCAAATCCTCGGCGTGACCGATGAAAAAATAGCCCAGCAACTGGCCGCCTACAAAGACGACCTCAAGCGGAAAGTCGAGAAAATGAACGATCGGCTCAACCAACCGCAAATGTAGGGTGGTTGCGGAAAAGCGGTTTCTGGCTATAGCTTGCTGCGGCGTTTAGGCGTTTCGCCCACAACACTGGCGGCAAGCACTGCCTCATTATGCCCGTTTTGACCGTTTTTTGCCTGAAACGCTTGGCGGCGGAAGTTGTCTGAACAATTCATTGGCGTTTTCTGCTCGCAATGTCAACAGAATCCGCCCCAGCAATCCCATTCCTGCCAGTCTTGGGGCTTTCGTTTTGAGCATTTTTTGCCCAAAACGCCAATTTTTTTAACTTCCCAATCTGTTTGCCGACATCCAGTGTCCGGCATCCAGAAAATATTTGCCAGAATTTTGCGGTTTTGGCAAAAACATCTACTTTTGCGTTCCCAAAATGAAAACGTATCGAGAATTCCCTAAAAATTGGTTTATAAATGCCTACAATTCAGCAATTAGTACGTAAAGGAAGAACCCAACTGGAGTTCAAGTCCAAGTCGCCCGCTTTGGATTCCTGCCCGCAACGGCGCGGCGTTTGCACCCGGGTGTACACTACTACGCCTAAGAAGCCGAACTCGGCCCTGCGCAAAGTGGCCCGTGTCCGCCTCACTAACCAAAAAGAAGTGAACGCCTACATTCCGGGCGAAGGCCACAACCTGCAAGAACACTCCATCGTGTTGATTCGCGGCGGACGGGTGAAAGACCTGCCGGGTGTTCGTTATCACATCGTGCGTGGTGCCTTGGATACTGCCGGCGTACAGAACCGTAAGCAAGGCCGCTCCAAGTACGGTGCCAAACGTCCGAAACCGGGCCAAGCAGCCGCGCCGACAAAAGGAGGCAAAGGTGGTAAAAAGTAAGCAGGTATAGGCTCTTGATGCTTCGCAAGCCGTTTTGGGCGTTTTTTGCCTAAAACACATGGTAATATCCGCCGAGCAACGTGTAGCCTTCAACCTTGAACTCGTAATATTTTATTTGTTTCACATATTCGAAAAATCGTGAGTATTCGGCGGGATACTGCCGGAGAAGCGTTGCAACGACACACACGAGAAAATCATGAGAAAGTCCAAGCCCAAAAAACGTTACGTGTTGCCTGATCCGAAGTTCAAGGATGTGTTGGTGACCAAATTTGTGAATTCCCTGATGTATGAAGGCAAGAAGAGCATTGCCTACAGCATTTTTTACGATGCCGTTGACTTGGTTGCAAGCCGCACCAACGAGAACGGTCTGGATGCCTTCCGCAAAGCACTGAACAACATCATGCCTACCGTGGAGGTTCGCAGCCGCCGCGTGGGTGGTGCCACTTTTCAAGTGCCTACCGAAGTTCGTCCTGAGCGTCGTCAGGCATTGGGCATCAAATGGATGATTCTGTATGCGCGTCGTCGTGGTGAAAAAACCATGACCGAGCGGCTGGCCGGCGAAATCATTGCTGCCGCCAAAGGCGAAGGTGCTGCTGTGAAGAAAAAAGACGACACCCACCGCATGGCTGATGCCAACAAGGCCTTCTCGCACTTCCGTTTCTGATTTGTTAGTATCATAAACCCACGCATTGGTTTGACGCAACTCCTGAGTTGCACCAGCCAAGTGCGTACCGGAAAGCAAAATGGCGGGCAGAACGGCCCGCTTTTGCTGTAAAAACAAAAACCGAAAAATCAAACCCCATTACCGCAAGGTAAAACTATGGCAGACCTAAAGTATTTGCGCAACATTGGCATCATGGCGCACATTGATGCCGGTAAAACCACCACCAGCGAACGCATCCTGTACTACACTGGCAAGACCCACAAAATCGGTGAGGTACACGAAGGTGCCGCTACGATGGACTGGATGGCGCAGGAGCAGGAACGGGGCATTACCATTACCTCGGCCGCTACGCACGCCCAATGGAACTATCCCACCGAGCAAGGCGAAGTGATCAGCGACCAAACCAAGACCTACGAAATCAACCTGATCGATACGCCCGGCCACGTGGATTTTACCGTGGAAGTAGAACGTTCGTTGCGGGTGTTGGACGGTGCCGTAGCTTTGTTCGATGCCGTTTCGGGCGTTGAGCCGCAGTCTGAGACCGTGTGGCGGCAAGCCAACAAGTACCACGTTCCGCGTTTGTGCTTTGTGAACAAGATGGACCGTGCCGGTGCCGATTTTTTCAATTGCGTAAAAGAAATCAAGGAGAAACTGAACGCCAAGCCAGTGCCGCTGCAAGTGCCAATCGGTGCCGAAGACCAGTTCAAAGGCGTGGTTGACTTGTTGATCATGAAGGGCATCATTTGGAACGAGGCAGACAAAGGCAAAACGTATAAAATTGTCGAAATCCCTGACGACTTGGTTGAAACAGCCAACGAGTGGCGGCAGTACTTGGTTGAATCCGTTGCCGAATACGATGACCATCTGTTGGAAAAATTCTTCGACGATCCCGATTCCATTACTCGTGAGGAGATGATGGTGGCTATTCGCAAAGCAACCATTGACATGACCATTACGCCGGTGCTTTGCGGCTCGGCTTTCAAAAACAAAGGCGTGCAAACCATGCTTGACGCAGTCATTGCTTACCTGCCGTCTCCGCTGGATTTGCCCTCTATCAAAGGCGAAAATCCCGACACCGGTCAAGAAGAAGAACGCAAAGCCGATGCGAAAGAGCCTTTCGCAGCCTTGGCTTTCAAAATCGCGACCGACCCGTACGTGGGCCGTTTGGCTTTCTTCCGTGTGTATTCGGGCGTGCTTGAGTCGGGTTCGTATGTGCTGAACATGCGCACCGGCAAAAAAGAACGTATTTCCCGCCTGATGCAGATGCACGCAAACAAGCAAAACCCGATTGACCGGGTGGAAGCTGGCGACATTGCTGCCGGTGTCGGTTTCAAAGACATCAAGACCGGCGACACGCTGGTTGAAGAGTCGAAGCCCATCGTACTGGAATCCATGAGCTTCCCTGAGCCGGTAATCGGTTATGCCATTGAGCCGAAGAAACAAGCCGATGCCGACAATTTGAGTAAAGCCATCACCAAACTGGTGGAGGAAGACCCGACCCTGCACGTGGAAACCGACCAAGAAACCGGCCAAACGGTATTGAAAGGCATGGGCGAGCTGCACTTGGAAATCATCATTGACCGCATGAAACGCGAATTCAATGTTGAAATCAACCAAGGTGCTCCGCAGGTGGCTTACAAAGAGACGATTACCAAGACGATTGAACATCGCGAGGTGTTCAAGAAGCAAACGGGTGGTCGCGGTAAATTCGCCGACATTGTATTTGAAATCGGCCCGATAGACGAAGAATTCAAAGCGGCCAACCCCGGCACCAACTTCCAGTTTGTAAACGCCATTGTAGGCGGAGCCATCCCGAGGGAATTCATTCCGGCAGTTGAGAAAGGTTTTGGCGAAGCGATGAAAACGGGTACGTTGGCCGGTTATCCGGTTGACAGCATGAAGGTGCGCCTGTTCCACGGTTCGTTTCACCCGGTTGACTCCGATTCGCTTTCGTTTGAAATCGCCGCTCGCGACGGTTTCCGCGAGGCAGCCAAGCAAGCCGGCCCGAAGCTGCTCGAACCCATCATGAGCGTGGAAGTGACCACGCCGGATGAGTTCACCGGCCCTGTGACTGGCGACTTGAACCGTCGCCGTGGCTTGATGAAAGGCATGGACAGCAAAGGCGGTGCGCAAATCGTGAAAGCCGATGTGCCGCTTTCCGAACTGTTCGGCTACGTAACTGACCTGCGTACCATTTCTTCCGGTCGTGCGTCAGCCGTGCTCACCTTCTCGCACTACGAAATTCTGCCTCCCAACTTGGCCGAGACTGTGATTGCGAAACTGAAAGGTGCGAAAGTCTAACGAATGTTGGAAACAGCCCGGTTTTGCTGACCGGGCTGCCTAAATAAAAGTTTTCAAAGTCAATAAAACCTGCCGGTCAAAAGTGCATCGGCCAACTACCAAAACAATGACTCAGAAAATCCGGATTAAATTGAAGTCTTTCGACCACAGCTTGGTTGACAAATCATGCGAGCGGATTGTAAAGGCAGTTAAGTCCACGGGTGCGGTGGTGAGCGGGCCTATTCCGTTGCCCACTGAAAAGGAAAGGTTTACGGTGCTGCGTTCGCCGCACGTAAACAAGAAATCGCGCGAGCAATTCCAACTCTGCACCTACAAACGCTTGATTGACATCCACTCGTCAAGTGCCAAAACTGTTGACGCGCTGATGAAACTGGAATTGCCCAGCGGCGTTGACGTTGAAATCAAGGTTTGACGAAATTGTCACATTAAAAACAGACAAGCCTGCTGCCGCAAACACAGCGCGGACGCAGGTTTTTTGTTTGCCAAAACGGGAACAGGCGTTTTGAGCAAAAATTGTCAAATTCCGCAATCGCCTGTCCCGACGAGTCGGGGCGGGAACACCCAAAGCAGATTGCAAGGGCGAACGTACCACCAGCGTTTTAGCTAATTTTTGCCCAAAACGCCTTTGATTACCAGCCGCTTCCAAATACGGTAAAAAAAAACCGGAGAGAGTTTGCATTGTTATCTCGAACACCTATCTTTGCAGTCCGTTTTGAAAAAGCTGACCGCTGGTTGTCCAGAGAAAGTCATTAGCTTTAAAACATTCATGTAAGTTTTAAGCAATCATGTCAGGTATCATAGGAAAAAAAATTGGAATGACGAGCATCTTTACGCCCGAAGGCGAAAGCGTTGCTTGTACAGTAGTTGAGGCGGGTCCCTGCGTGGTGACCCAAGTGAAAACCACTGATACCGACGGATATGCGGCGGTACAATTGGCTTTCGGCGAAAAGAAAGAGAAAAACACCACCAAGCCTCTGCTTGGCCACTTCAAAAAAGCCAACACGACTCCGAAGCGGAAACTGGTCGAGTTCAAGGATTTCCTCATCGAAGTAGCCTTGGGCGACACCGTCAAGGCAGAGGATGTTTGCGAAGCCGGTGAGTTTGTTGACGTGGTAGGTACCAGCAAAGGCAAAGGTTTCCAAGGCGTAGTAAAACGCCACGGCTTCAGCGGTGTAGGGGCGGCCACTCACGGCCAGCACAACCGCCAACGCCACCCTGGTTCTATTGGTGCTTGTTCCTTCCCGGCCCGTGTGTTCAAAGGTTTGCGCATGGCAGGCCGTACCGGCGGCAACCGCGTGACCGTCCAGAACTTGCGCATTCTCCGCGTAATTCCCGAAAAAAATCTGGTATTGATTAGCGGCTCTGTTCCGGGTGCCAAAGGTTCCTTTGTTATCATTGACAACCACCGTGAAATTGCCTAAAACGCAAGCGTTGCCAACACGACGTTTTATGGTAATGTTTCATAAAGAAGCATAAGCAACAATGGAAGTAGCAGTATATAACTCGACAGGCCAAGACACCGGTAGGAAAGCAACACTGGTGGATGAAATATATGGCATTACTCCGAATGAACACGCTGTTTATCTGGATGTGAAGCAATATTTGGCCAACCAACGCCAAGGTACGCACAAGTCGAAACAGCGCAACGAAGTGCACGGCTCGACTCGCAAATTGCACAAGCAGAAAGGAACCGGCGGCTCACGCAAGGGTAGCATCAAAAACCCGTTGTTCCGCCACGGTGGTCGTATTTTTGGCCCTACTCCGCGCGACTACAGTTTCAAACTAAACAAAAAGCTGAAGGAGCTGGCCCGCCGCTCGGTTCTAAGCCAAAAGGCAAGTTCTTCCAAGCTCACCGTGGTGGAAGACTTTACGTTGGAACAACCACGTACCAAGGCTTACTTGCAAATCCTGAAGAATTTTTCGGCCCAAGACAAAAAGACATTGTTGGTACTGCCCGATACCGACAAGAACATCGTGCTGTCGAGCCGTAATATCCCCAATGCGAAGGTAATGCTGGCTAATCAAATCAACACTTACGCGTTGGTTCATGCTGATCATGTGTTGTTGAGCGAGAAGTCGCTGGCCAAGATCGAAGAAATATTAAAATAACTCCGACGATGAGTATCCTGAAACGACCCGTTATCACCGAAAAAGCGAATGCACAGACCGAGAAGGGAGTGTACACGTTTATCGTTGACAAAAAGGCCAACAAGATTGAAATCAAGAAGGCCGTTGAAAAAACATACGGCGTAAATGTGGACGCTGTACGTACGATTCGGTATGCTGGAAAGGCGAAAACGCGGTACACGCAAGCCAAGGTATTGTCGGGACGTACCGTTGCTTACAAAAAAGCAATGGTGCAACTGGCTGAGGGCGAAGTGATTGACTTTTACGCTGATATTTGAACATCCTTGGCTTTTGAACGTAGCGTTTTGGGCAGAAATCGCCTAAAACGGGCGTGTAGGCGGTGCCGCCTTGTGTTTTGGGCAAAAAACACCCAAAACGCCGAAGCCGAAAACAGAAGAACTATGTGGCACGGCACGACAACCCGTGCGTTAAAGTAAAATCAAAATGGCAGTTAAAAAACTCAAACCGATTACGCCGGGACAGCGGTTCAGAGTAGCTCCGACTTTCGAGGAAATTACTACTGACAAGCCTTACAAGCCGCTGACGGTAACGCTGAAAAAAACAGGTGGCCGCAATGATTTTGGTCATCGTGCCGTGCGATACATTGGTGGCGGTCACAAACGCCGCTATCGTATCATCGATTTCAAACGCGACAAGCACAACGTTACTGCTACCGTCACTACCGTCGAATACGATCCGAACCGTTCGGCCCGCATTGCATTGATTGAATATGCGGACGGTGAAAAACGCTATATCCTTGCACCCGCCGGCATCACAGTGGGCCAGCAAATCATATCTGGTGCCGATGTTGCTCCTGAAGTAGGTAATGCTTTGCCGCTTTCGGCCATTCCGCTGGGTACCATCATTCACAACATTGAGTTGCAACCCGGCAAGGGCGGTTCGATGGCCCGCAGTGCCGGTACATACGCTCAGTTGGTGGCTCGCGAAGGGAAATACGCTACGCTGAAATTGCCTTCTGGCGAAATGCGCCTTGTGCTGGTGACTTGCATGGCCACAGTCGGTTCGGTTTCCAACGCCGACCACATGAACGTCAGTTACGGCAAAGCCGGTCGCAAACGTTGGCTGGGCCGTCGCCCCCGCGTCCGTGGCGTGGCCATGAACCCTGTTGATCACCCGATGGGTGGTGGCGAAGGCCGTGCCTCTGGCGGACACCCGCGTTCGCGCAAAGGCTTGTACACCAAAGGCAAGAAGACCCGTACGCCTAAGAAATACTCCAATGACTTGATTATCAGCCGCCGCAAATAACGGCTCTACCCAATATATCTGACAGTTATTCTTAAGCTATTCATAAGTAGATGGGACGTTCAATTAAAAAAGGCCCTTACATTGACTTTCGATTGAGCAACAAAATCGAAGGCTTGGTTCGGTCTGGCAAAAAAACCGTCATTAAAACTTGGTCTCGCCGCTCCACCATTTCGCCCGAGTTTGTCGGTCATACATTTGCGGTTCACAACGGCAACAAGTTCATTCCGGTTTATGTGACTGAAAACATGGTCGGCCACAAACTTGGTGAATTTGCACCTACTCGTAACTTCAGAGGCCACGCAGGAAACAAAGACAAAGGGAAAAAATAATGGAAGCGACAGCCAAACTTAGAAACGTGCCATCCTCGCCTCAAAAAATGCGTCTGGTGGCTGACATGGTGAGAGGCAAACGAATCAATGATGCCCTCAACCTCCTGCGTTTTGACTCGAAGGCAGGCTCGAAGAATGTCGAAAAACTGTTGCTTTCGGCCATTGCCAACTGGCAACAGAAATATGAAGACGAACGCATAGAAGATGCCGACCTGTACATCAAAACCATATTTGTGGACGGAGGCCGGATGCTGAAACGGCTTCGTCCCGCTCCGCAAGGACGCGGATACCGTATTCGCAAGCGTTCGAATCACATCACGATTGTGTTGGACTCGAAGACATCGGTTGCAAAACAGATTAACATTCAAGAAAAAGAAACCGAATAAACACGCATGGGACAAAAAGTTAACCCGACCGGCTTTCGCTTAGGCATTGTCAAAGGCTGGGATTCCAACTGGTACGGAGGGAAGAACTTCGCGGAGAAGCTGATTGAAGACGAGAAGATACGCAAATACGTGTTAGCTCGCTTTCCCAAAGGGGGAATCGCCAAAGTGGTGATCGAACGCACGCTTAAGCGTATTACGCTTACCATCAATACGGCTCGTCCCGGTGTTGTAATCGGTAAGAACGGCATTGAGGTTGAGCGAGTGAAAGAGGAGCTTAAAAAACTAACCGGCAAGGACGTTCAAATCAACATTTTTGAAATCAAACGCCCGGAGTTGGATGCCAAGCTGGTCGGGGAATCCATTGCCCAGCAGTTGGAAGCTCGTATTTCTTACCGGCGTGCCATGAAGCAAGGCATTTCTCTGGCAATGCGGGTAGGTGCCCAAGGTATCAAAGTTCGCTTGTCAGGCCGCTTGGCCGGTGCCGATATTGCCCGCACGGAGGAATATAAAGAAGGCCGTGTGCCTTTGCATACCCTGCGCGCCGATATTGACTACGCTATTTCTGAAGCCCAAACCGTTTACGGCAAAATAGGCATCAAAGTGTGGGTTTTCAAGGGCGAAGTGTTTGGCAAGCGTGACCTTTCTCCAAATGCCACTTACGGAGCGGCTGCAGCGGCAGGCGGAAACGCCCCGACTGGCGGTAACGAACGCGGCGGACGACGCGGCGATTTCGCCGACCGAGGCGACCGTCGCGGAGGCGGTGGAGACCGGGACAACAACCGTAAAAAGAAAAAGAAACGGAATACGCCCGGTGGTGGTGGCAGATGAGAATCGGTTTGAGGCTGAAAAGCCTACCATCTTAATAAAAGAATAAGAAAATGTTACAGCCGAAGAGAACCAAGTTTAGAAAGATGCAAAAAGGCCGCGTGCGTGGATTGGCAACGCGTGGCCATGAGATTGCCTTCGGGTCGTTTGCAGTGAAATCACTTGAACCCGGTTGGATTACGGCGCGGCAAATCGAAGCAGCCCGTATTTCAATGACACGCACCATGAAGCGGGAAGGACAAGTGTGGATTCGCATATTTCCCGACAAACCCATTACCAAAAAGCCTGCCGAAGTACGGATGGGTAAGGGTAAAGGTGCCCCTGAATACTGGGTGGCAGTCATAAAGCCCGGGACTATTCTTTTTGAAGTGGCTGGCGTTAATCAAGAAACAGGTCAAGAAGCTTTGCGATTGGCTGCGCAGAAACTGCCTATCAAAACCAAGTTTGTTGTACGTAGAGACTACGTTGAAGGACAATGAAAAATACTGAAATCAAATCCCTGAGTGCCGAAGAGCTTCAAGAGCGTATTGCAGCCGAGAGGTCTACATTGCAAAAATTGAAGTTCGCTCACGCGATTACACCAATTGAGAACCCGGCACGCATAAGCTCTGCCCGCAAAACCATTGCCCGGCTAATGACTGAGCTTAGAGCCAGACAAATTGCAAACGCCAAATAACACGTAAAATGGAGCAAGTGCAATTAGAATCGGAACGGAATGCCAGAAAAGAAAGAATCGGGCGTGTCGTTAGTGACAAGATGGATAAATCCATCACTGTTGCCATTGAAAGGAAAGTAAAACATCCGAAATACGGCAAGTTCATGAAGAAAACCACCAAGCTGATGGCACATGACGAGAAAAACGAATGTGGCATTGGCGATACGGTCAAAATCATGGAAACGCGGCCTTTGAGCAAGAACAAGCGTTGGAGACTTATAGAAATTATCGAAAAAGCGAAATAAAATGGTACAGCAAGAATCCCGGCTCACTGTAGCCGACAACAGTGGTGCTAAAGAAGTGCTGGTAATTCGCGTATTGGGCGGCACGGGTCGTCGTTACGCAACCGTAGGCGATAAAATAGTTGTCTCGGTGAAATCAGCCTTGTCTTCCAGTAACATGAAGAAAGGTTCGGTTTCAAAAGCTGTTGTAGTTCGCACCAAGAAAGAGGTTCGCCGGAAAGACGGTTCCTATATTCGCTTCGAAGACAATGCGGCCGTGTTGTTGAATAATAACGACGAGCCGCGCGGAACTCGCATTTTCGGACCGGTTGCCCGTGAACTGCGTGAAAAGCAATTCATGAAAATCGTTTCGTTGGCTCCCGAAGTTTTGTAATTGACCCTGAATATTTACGATAAAAATGAAAGCAAAAGCTAAGACAGCCACTAAGTTACACGTTCGTCGGGGCGATACCGTTATGGTGATTGCAGGCGATGAGAAAGGGAAGACCGGCAAGATTGCTTCGGTAAACCGCGAAAAGCAACGTGTGATAGTGGAAGGGTTAAATCTCGTTAAGAAAAGCGTGAAACCTTCGGCTGAGAATCCGCAGGGAGGGTTTGTACAAATAGAGGCCTCTATTCACGTGAGCAACGTGATGCTTGTTGACCCAACGAATGGAAAGCCCACCCGTGTGTCGCGCAAAATGGACGACAAAGGTGTAAAGCAGCGTGTTTCCAAAAAGACCGGCAGCATTATCAAAGCCGAAATCTGAGGGGCTGTCTAAACCGTCTTTGAGTAGTTTCTGGAAAAAAGCGATTGCTGCCGTTTTAAGCAAAAATTGCCCAAAACGGCATTCTATTCAAGCAAATAGCGAAGAACGCAAAAATACATAAGTCAAGTCTGCTACAATGGCTACTAATCAATCAAATAAGAGCGGTTCAATGCCTCGCATCAGAACGAAGTATCAAGATGAAGTTGTTGCTTTGTTGAAAGACAAGTTCAACTACCGCTCCATCATGCAAGTACCTAAGATTACGAAAATTGTCATTAACAAAGGCATTGGTGCCGCTGTAGCCGATAAGAAACTCGTTGACATCGGCGTTGAGGAACTGACTACGATAACCGGTCAGAAAGCAGTGGCTACTTTCTCGAAGAAAGCCATATCGAACTTCAAACTGCGCGAGAATATGCCGATTGGTGCCAAAGTGACGCTGCGTGGCGACCGGATGTATGAATTCATGGATCGTTTGATGACAGTGGCATTACCTCGTGTACGTGATTTTCGCGGCATTAGCGACAAGGGCTTCGACGGTCGTGGCAATTACACACTGGGCGTAAAAGAGCAGATCATTTTTCCTGAAATCAGCATTGATAAGGTTTCCAAAATTTCGGGTATGGACATTACGTTTGTGACCACAGCCGAAACCGATGAGGAATGCTTGGAGTTGTTGAAAGCCTTGGGGATGCCTTTCGCCAACCAGAAGAAATAAATAACCGAAACATATATATAAGTCAGATACAAGACATGGCAAAAGAATCAGTAAAAGCTCGCGAACGAAAAAGGGAACGGCTTGTCTCAAAGTATGCCGCCAAACGCAAAGCCTTGAAAGAAGCTGGCGAATATGAGGCGTTGGACAAACTGCCGCGCAACTCGTCGCCGGTACGCCTGCACAACCGTTGCAAACTTACTGGTCGTCCGCGTGGTTACATTCGGAAATTCGGCATCAGCCGCAACATGTTCCGCGCTTTGGCTTCCGATGGTAAAATCCCTGGAGTCACTAAATCGAGCTGGTAAGTCGGAATAAATATTTTGCTGAATAAGATAACTTTTAATACCTTTGCAGTCCCGTTTTCAAAAGCGGGACTTTTGTCAAAAAAAATGCCACGAAAATGACGGATCCAATATCGGATTATCTAACAAGGGTGAGAAACGCCATCAAGGCCAGGCACCGGATTGTGGAAATACCTGCCTCTAATATCAAAAAGGAAATTACAAAGGTACTCTTCGACAAAGGTTATATTCAAAACTACAAGTTTGAAGACAGCCAAGTACAGGGAACCATTAAAATCGCCTTGAAGTATGATCCGGTAACCAAGATGTCTGCAATTGTTCAATTGCAACGCATCAGTAAGCCCGGTTTGCGCAAGTACACGGGTGTAGCAAATATGCCACGTGTACTAAATGGCTTGGGAGTCGCCATTGTTTCTACACCCAAAGGAGTTATGACCGACAAAGAGGCTCGTGCGCTGAATGTTGGCGGTGAAGTGCTTTGTTACGTATATTAATAGTATCATGTCACGAATAGGTAAGAAACCCATCGATTTGCCTGCCAACGTCACTGTAACGGTGGATTCTGGCAACTTGGTCACTGTCAAGGGCCCAAAAGGAACGCTCTCACGGAAAGTGGACGTGGATATTACAGTAAGGCAAGAAGCGTCTCAACTACTGGTCGAAAGACCAACCGAGCAGAAGAGACACAAGGCCCTGCATGGCCTGTACCGTGCTTTGTTGAATAACATGGTGGTTGGGGTTAGCAACGGCTACAAGCAGAGCTTGGAGATTGTGGGTGTGGGTTACAAAGCCACGGTTGCAAACAACGTGCTGGAACTTAGCCTCGGTTATTCGCATGGCCTGTTTCTGGCACTGCCTGATGAAGTGAAAGCTTCAGCCGTAACAGAAAAAGGCAAGAATCCTGTGGTTACGCTTGAAGGCATTGACAAGGAATTAGTTGGGCAAATTGCCGCCAAGATCAAGTCGCTGCGCAAAGTTGAACCATACAAAGGCAAAGGTATCAGAAACTTGGGCCAAGCTATCAGAAGAAAAGCTGGTAAGACAGCCGCTAAGAAATAATCAAAAATGGCAACACGCAAAGAACTTCGTCGGGAGCGTATAAAGAAAAACATACGCGCCAAAATTGCTGGCTCGGCCGAACGGCCCCGCCTTTCCGTTTACCGTTCCAACACGGCTATTTATGCGCAACTCATTGACGATTCCAAAGGGCGTACTTTGGTAAGTGCTTCGTCAATAGAGATAAACAAGGACATCAATGCCAATGTAGCCCTTGCCAAAGAAGTAGGAAAGAAAGTGGCTGAAAAAGCGGTTGCACACGGAATATCCGCTGTTGTCTTTGACCGTAGTGGTTACTTGTACCACGGCAAAGTAAAGGCTTTGGCTGAAGGTGCCCGCGAGGGAGGTCTCAAATTCTGACAATTGAAAAAGTATCATGGCTCAAATAAACAAACCTATTGTTAGGACTGGCGAACAAGACCTGAAAGAGCGGGTAGTTGCCATCAAGCGAGTGGCCAAAGTGGTAAAAGGCGGCCGCCGATTTAGTTTCTCTGCTATAGTAGTTGTGGGCGATGGACACGGAGTAGTTGGATACGGCTTGGGCAAGGCTAACGAAGTGACCGATGCGATAACCAAAGGTGTGGAAGACGCGAAGAAAAACTTGATTAAAATCCCAATGTTGAAAGCCACTGTGCCCCACGAAATGCATGGCAAATACAGTGGAGGGTATGTTTTTTTAAAACCGGCTGCGGCTGGTACCGGTGTAATTGCCGGTGGTGCTATGCGCGCTGTGTTGGAAAGTGCAGGCATTAAGGATGTGCTTGCGAAATCAAAAGGCTCCTCTAACCCGCACAACGTGGTAAAAGCTACTTTCGACGCTCTATTACGAATGCGTGCCCCTCACCAAGTAGCAGCCCAAAGGAGAGTTCCTCTTGCGAAAGTATTTAACGGATAAGATTGTATGGCAAAGGTTCAAATAACCCAAGTTAAAAGCACCATCAAACGCCCGAAGGAGCAGAAACGTACTATTGAGGCGTTGGGGCTGGGCAAAATCAACCGCACAGTAGAAGTTGAGAAAACTCCTCAAATTGCCGGTATGATAAACAAGGTAAGTCATTTGGTTAGCGTAAAAGAGCTGTAATATGAATTTACATAACCTGAAACCGGCCGCTGGCTCGGTGAAAGAACGTAAAAGAATCGGTCGTGGCACTGGCTCAGGAATGGGTGGTACTTCTACTCGCGGTCACAAGGGTGCAGGCTCCCGTTCAGGCTATAGTGCCAAGCGTGGCTTCGAGGGTGGCCAAATGCCGCTTCAGCGTCGCATTCCCAAATTCGGCTTCAAGCCGATTAATCGTGTGGAGTTCAAGCCAATTAACTTGGATGTAATCCAGCAGTTGGTCGAAACTTACAAGGTAAGCGTAGTGGACATTGAGTTTTTGAAGCAGCACGGTCTGGTTTCTAAAAACGACCGGGTGAAAGTGCTGGGGAGAGGAGAAATATCAACGGTGGCTGAGGTGAAAGCACATGCATTTTCTGCCTCGGCGATTGCAGCCATTGAGAAAGCTGGTGGTAAGGCTACTGTTCTGTAAGTTATGAAAAAGATTATTCAAACAATCAAGAACATCTTCTCCATCGAAGATCTTAGAACGCGCATCATCAATACCATGCTGCTTCTACTGATTTTCCGACTGGGTGCTTATATCGTGCTGCCTGGCATAGATCCGACCAAATTGGATACTGCAAGCAGTGGCGGAGTTCTTGGCTTGTTGAATACCTTCTTGGGTGGCGCGTTTAGCAACGCATCCATCTTTGCGTTAGGCATCATGCCTTATATTACAGCGTCCATCATCGTGCAACTGCTTACGGTGGCGGTTCCGTATTTCCAGAAAATGCAGAAGGAGGGTGAATCCGGCCGACAAAAAATAAACCGTATTACCCGTATTCTGACAATTCTGGTAACCCTTCCGCAGTCATACACTTACTTAGTGGGAACCATCGCCGACGATGCGATTCTTCCGGGTGTGGGTCGTGGTGCTTTTACATTAAGTGCAATGATTATCCTGACCACTGGTACAATGTTCTGCATGTGGTTGGGTGAACGCATTACCGAAAAGGGCATAGGGAACGGTACTTCAATGCTTATCATGATTGGCATTATTTCCCGTTTGCCGGGTGCGTTGGTTGGCGAATTCGCATCAAGGGGTGTTGACGGCATCTTGTTCTTTATTTTGGAGATGATTGCCTTGTTCTTCATCGTCGTTGGTGTGGTGATGGTGTTGCAAGCTACGCGTCGAATCCCCATTCAGTATGCGAAACAAGTGGTTGGGAACCGAGTTTACGGAGGGCAGCGACAGTATTTGCCTTTGAAATTGACAGCAGCAGGTGTTATGCCAATTATCTTCGCCCAGTCTTTGATGTTTTTACCGGGACTTTTAGTGCCATATCTGGCTGAGAAAAACGAGACTGCCGGTTCTATCGCACAGGCTTTCTCAGATTTTACTAACCCGGCGTATAACATATTGTTTGCGTTGCTTATCATTTTGTTCAGCTTTTTTTACACTGCGATTACCGTCAACCCGACCCAAATCGCTGATGAGATGAAAAGAAACGGTGGTTTTATTCCTGGTGTGAAACCCGGAGTGCCCACTGCCTATTACATAGATACAATTCTTTCGAGAATAACATTACCGGGTGCGATTTTCTTGGCTCTGCTTGCTGTTTTGCCTGCAATTGCGAGCTTGTTTGGCATCACCTCCGAACTGGCAGGCTTTTACGGGGGCACCTCACTGCTCATTATGGTTGGTGTCATTCTTGACACCCTACAGCAAATCGAAAGCTACCTGCTAATGCGTCACTACGAAGGATTGATGAAATCCGGGCGGGTAAAAGGGCGTTCTGAAAGTGTCGCCACTGTTTAAGATAGGACGTGTTTTGAAAAAGAAGGCATTTTATCTGAAAACAAAAGAAGAGATAGAGTTAATCCGCACCAGTGGAGACCTATTGGGCAAAGCACATGCAGAGGTAGCGAAGCTGGTTGAACCGGGCGTTACTACTGCACGCCTCAACGCCAAAGCAGAAGAATACATACAAGACCACGGCGGTTGGCCTTCTTTCAAAAATTTCAACGGTTTTCCGGCCGGGCTATGCGTTTCGGTAAACGAAAAAGTCGTGCATGGCATACCGGGAGCCTACGAGTTACGAGAAGGCGATATTATTTCGGTGGATTGTGGCGTACTGCTCAATGGTTTTCACAGTGACAGTGCTTATACATACGCGGTTGGAGAAGTTGTGCCGAGAGTACGTGAACTGTTAGAGGTCACCAAGAAGTCGTTGGAAATAGCAATAGATTCCGTGACATCGGGAATGAGAATTGGGGACATCGGCTTTGCCATCCAACAATACGTGAGCAAGTTTGGATTTTCTATCGTGCGGGAATTAGTAGGACATGGGGTTGGAAAACACCTCCATGAAGAACCGGAAGTCCCCAATTACGGTAAACGCGGACAAGGTGTACGGCTGCAAGAAGGCATGGTGCTGGCAATTGAACCAATGATTAATCTTGGTTCTCGCAATGTGGTGCAGGAGCGAGACAATTGGACAATCCGTACCTCAGATCGGAAACCGTCCGCCCACTTTGAACATACGGTGGCACTAAACAACGGCAAGGCGGATGTACTGACCACCTTTGCTTACATCGAAGAAGTACTAAACGTCAAATATGGCAAAACAATCGTCCATTGAGCAAGACGGTACCATTGTCGAGGCACTATCAAACGCTATGTTTCGTGTCGAATTACAGAATGGTCACCAACTGATAGCTCATATATCCGGCAAGATGCGTATGAATTACATCAAGATATTGCCGGGCGACCGTGTAAAAATAGAAATGTCACCTTATGATTTGTCAAAAGGCCGTATCGTGTATCGTTACAAGTAAAGCAAGAACAATAGTATAAACACATCCATACGATGAAAGTCAAGGCATCCATCAAGAAGCGTAGTGTCGACTGCAAAGTTATCCGTCGGAAGGGTAAGCTTTATGTAATCAACAAGAAAAATCCGAAGTTCAAACAAAGACAAGGTTAATTGATTATGGCACGTATCGCAGGAGTAGATATTCCAGACAAAAAACGCGGTGAAATCGCGTTGACTTACATTTTCGGCATTGGTCGTCGCACAGCCCAGAAGATCCTATCCAAGGCAAACATCAATTGGGACAAGAAAGTGAACCAATGGTCTGACGATGAGGCCAATGCCATTCGTAACATCATTAGTTCGGAATACAAGGTTGAAGGTGCGCTGAAATCAGAAGTGCAGTTGAGCATCAAACGCCTTATGGACATTGGTTGTTACCGTGGCCTGCGTCACCGCAAAGGTCTGCCGGTTCGTGGCCAAAGCACCAAGAACAATGCCCGCACGCGCAAAGGCAAACGCAAGACAGTTGCGAATAAAAAGAAAGCTACCAAGTAATCGAATCATTTAGGATAATGGTTGGCAAAATGTCACAGTTTCGCCAACCACCAAACAATCACTAAGACAATGGCGCAAGCTACCAAAAGAAAAGACAAAGCCAAGAAACGCGTGGTGGTCGTGGATCCGGTAGGACAGGTACACATCAAGGCTTCGTTCAACAATATCATTGTGTCTATCACCAATGCCAGCGGCCAAGTCATCTCTTGGGCTTCGGCTGGTAAAATGGGTTTCAAAGGCTCAAAGAAAAATACGCCTTACGCTGCTCAAATGGCTGCATCAAACTGTGCGCAAACCGCCTTTGAACTGGGAATGCGTAAAGCCGAGGTTTTTGTGAAGGGCCCCGGAGCCGGTCGTGAATCAGCCATCCGTACCATTCAAAACGCAGGCATTGAAGTAACTGCCATCCGGGATGTGACTCCGTTGCCACACAACGGATGCCGCCCTCCGAAACGCAGGCGGGTGTAATCCATTTTGTTTTTACAACCAGAACGCCGGACGGTTCGCCGCCGGTTGTTCCGTTTTGCAAACATCACTAAAGAAATAGTATTCTCAGTTACAATGGCAAGATACACTGGTCCTAAAGCGAAAATCTCGCGCAAGTTTAACGAGGCTATCTTGGGCGGAAGCAAGACTTTGGCAAAGAAAAGCTATCCGCCTGGCCAACACGGCAAGGGACGCAAACGGAAACAATCCGAATACGCAGTACAGTTGCAAGAAAAGCAAAAGGCGAAATACACCTACGGTGTACTGGAACGGCAGTTTGCCAACACGTTTCAGAAAGCCGCCCGCTTGCAAGGAATTACCGGTGAAAACCTGCTGCGCCTACTTGAAGCACGGTTGGACAACACGGTGTATCGCTTGGGCATTGCACCCAGCCGTCGGGCTGCTCGGCAACTTGTGGTACACAAGCACGTGACTGTCAACGGAAACGTGGTGAACATTCCGTCCTATTCGCTTCGCCCTGGCGATGTGATCGGCGTACGTGAAAAATCAAAGTCGTTGGAAGCCATCACCGTTAGCCTGTCGGGGCGTAATGCCAAGCGTTTTACTTGGTTGGAGTGGGACACGAACGTAATGGCTGGAAAATTTGTTAGCTATCCCGACCGAGAACAGATTCCTGAAAACATCCAGGAACAACTCATCGTCGAACTCTACTCTAAGTAACCGTCTTGGTTTCTTCGACAGGGTTATTCTCTAACAAAAGCAAATTTTTCCAACCTATGTCAATTCTGTCTTTTCAAATGCCTGACAAAGTGGTGATGGAGAAGGCCGATGATTTTCACGGTCTCTTCGAATTCAAACCACTTGAAAAAGGCTACGGCACTACCATCGGTAATGCCTTGCGTCGCATTCTCTTGTCTTCATTGGAGGGGTATGCTGTTACGGCGGTACGGATTCCCGGCGTGGAGCATGAATTTTCTTCAATCGAAGGCGTAGTAGAGGATGTGAGCGAAATCATCCTGAACCTGAAAATGGTTCGTTTCAAAAAAGTGTCTGACTTGGTTGATAACAAAATCACAGTCAATATCAAAAACAGCAAGCAGTTCACTGCCGGTCACATTGGAAAGTTCACGTCTGCGTTCCAAATCCTGAATCCCGACTTGGTGGTTTGCAACATGGATGAGTCGGTTAACTTGGAGGTGGAGTTGGTGATTGAGAGAGGAAGAGGTTATGTGCCCGCCGAAGAAAACAAAGCCAACGACCAGCCGATAGGATTCATTTCAGTAGATGCTATTTTCACGCCAATCAAGAATGTGAAATACAGCATCGAAAACACGCGGGTGGAGCAAAAGACCGACTATGAGCGTCTGTTGATTGACATCCAGACCGACGGTTCAGTCCATCCCGAAGATGCACTGAAAGGTGCCGCCAAAATCTTGATTCAGCACTTCATGCTGTTCTCTGATCAAACAATGACGTTTGATACCATGAAGCCTGAAGAAGAAAACACGGTGGACGAGGAATACCTGCACATGCGCAAATTGCTCAAGACACCACTGGCCGACTTGGATTTGTCTGTTCGTGCTTACAACTGCTTGAAATCGGCCGACGTACGTACGTTGGGTGACTTGGTTCGCCTTGACATTTCGGAAATGATGAAGTTCCGTAATTTCGGCAAGAAGTCGCTGACGGAGCTTGAGCAGCTGGTGTCTGACAAAGGTCTGACGTTTGGGATGGATGTAGCCAAGTATAAACTCGAAGAAGATTGATGACCAAATAGACCGCCGTGAGGAGGACTTGCAAAGGAAACGCTGCCGCTACCGTCCGAACTTGGCGACGTAACAAACAAAAACAATGAGACACGGAAAAAAAGATAACCACTTGGGCAGAACGGTGAACCACCGCCGGGCGTTGTTGTCCAACATGGCTTCGTCGCTGATTTTGCACAAACGCATTGAGACCACCGTTGCCAAAGCCAAGGCTTTGCGCCGCTACGTGGAGCCATTGCTTACCAAAGCAAAAGAAGACACCACTCACTCACGGCGGGTTGTGTTTTCGCATCTGCAAAACAAGGAGTCGGTGAAAGCCTTGTTTGGTGATGTAGCCGAAAGGATTGCCGAACGCAACGGCGGTTATACGCGCATCATCAAATTAGGGAACCGCCCCGGTGACAACGCTGACACTTGTTTGATTGAACTGGTGGACTTCAATGACACACTGCTGAAAGCCAAGTCGGAAGGCAAAGCCAAAACGCGCCGCAGCCGTCGTGGTTCGGGCAAGGGCAAGGTGGAAGCACAAGCAACCGAAACCGTTGCCACTGCCGCTCCCGAAGTTGCAGACAACACACCGGACGTAGCCGAAACCAACGAAGAAGAGAAAGCATAATGCGAGTATTAGTGTTTAAGGGAAAAGGATTAGAAACCACTTCTAATCCTTTTTTTATGTTCGTACTGCAAAAATCGCCTAAAACGCAAGGCGGCACAGCCGCCCATATCATCCGTTTTAGGCAAAAATCGCCCAAAACGAATTGAAAAGGCGGCCATGCCGTCAAGCGTTTTGGGCGATTTTTGCCTAAAACGCTGGCTTGCCAGCACTTTACTTCAACAGAATGCGTTCAGCAAAATAGTCCATTACCATTTTCATCCTAACCGAACATGAAATATCCGACTCGTACCGCCGCCTTGCTGATGCTCGAAGACGGCACTTTGTACCGGGGATTCGCCTTGGGTAAA